>CAIZGA010000687.1 GCA_903932385.1 uncultured Acidobacteriota bacterium | reverse complement strand
GACTCCTTTCTCTGCGATACGTTTTAGAGGGAGCCAAGGCCGAAGCCGAAGCCGCCGGCAACCCCTTCAACGAGGACGAAACCATCAATGCCATCAAGCACCGGCTAGCGATGGTGGAAGTAACGCTACGGTTGGCCATCGCCGTCATTATGCGCCAGCGGCCCGACGACGGTTTAAACCTTCGGCTCTTACAGGATCTTATCGAAGCCAAAAAAAAGCTGCCCGCCTTGCTTGCCGCACCCGGCGAGGAAAACGCCAAAGCCATCGCCCGTTACCTCATCGCCCTGAGGTTTCTCAAAGTCATCAACCCGCAATCAAAATAACAACATGGCAAACGTCGGCCCCATCATCTCCCTGGCCAGCATCGCCGCCGTCCTTGATGAAATCGAATATCTCGAAGACGAGATGGATCTTGATCACGCCGGCTACACCCTGACCTCCATCAAAACCTTTGGGAACACAACCATCGCCGACTTCCCCAATCAGTGCGCTGAATTCAACAAACGATATAGGGAATGGAACCCGTTGACCCGGGGCAATAAAACCGAAGTCATTGCCCACTGGCTCATGCCGCGCTTCGCCGACGGCGTCCGCCTGCAACCCCACGAGGAACAACGTATTGAAAACATCTGCCAGAAAGTTCTCGGCCCTCACAGCTTCGGCCTCAACAACTGGCATATCCCGCCCACCCCCACCACCGGCCGCCAGAAGGGTCCCGACTACAACATCATCGTCGCCAGCACCTGCAACGTCAGCGGCATCCCCGTGCGCCTCCGGCATCACGATCACAGCCTCTGGGGATTCATCCGCGAAGGGCTTAACTATGGTGTCGCTGTGCTGAATCTCGATCGAAAGAAACAGGGACTGCCGCTGATACCCAGCGTCACTGAAGTCCGCCAGAAGCAACGCGAGGCCAAAGGCACCCTCTACCTCTGTGAGCAACTCGCCTTACTGCCCGAGCCACCGAAGGAGATCTCCCAGCTCCAGCCCAGCCTAGACCTCCTTGGCTTCGATGCCATCCCCACCGGCAACAAAGACCACGTGAAAATTCGCCGGCGGGTGGAACCCCTCGTCCTGACGAAAGCCAGCTCGAATCCCGGCGGCTTCGTTCTCTCACTTAACCTCCTCATGCAGGAAGTGCGGTTGGCACTCGCGCTGAGAAGGCGGCGGGCAGAGGAAAAGCAAATGGCCCACACCCAGCAACCCCCGACTGTCTCTCCGGCGTCGACACATCCCCACCCCACGAGGTCAGTTGGTGCACCATCCATAAAACCAGCATCGGCATCGGCCAAAGCGATTGATAAGCACAACCTGCAGAAGCCGGAGACCGGGCCGGACAAAGCGACCCAAAACCAAGACATGATCCGTTGACCAACATGAAGATTCAACTTCCACTTTTAAGATGCATAGCCGTGGGGACGATCTGTCCCATCCCAGCCCGCCCCCAAACCCCCACCCATACTGAGGCATTTAAGAATACAAGTTGCACCGTTTGCCTCAGCCTTGCCAGCATCCATTGCGGCCAGACGACTGCCCTGCCTGACTGGAGCGATTGTCTGGAATGGGGCTGACTCCCATGCGCGAAGCCAAAGACATTGTGGAATTATTTGATGAATCCGCCCACGTTCAATGTGTGTTATGGTTAGCCAGCGTCATCAGCCAATACAAGCAGGCACAAAGATGACAACATAATCGGTGGCATCATCCTTGAATCGGATTTGAGCTTTACCGCGCGGAAATCGCCCGCCGCTTCAGTCTGGCCAAATAGGCACGCCGCCCCGCCGCCGACAGCGCATTCGCCCGCGCCCGTTCGTCACCGAAGGCGCGCCGGTGAAATTCCTGCTCGATCCGTTCAATCGCTTTGGCTACGGCCAGTTTCATCTCGTTTCAAATTACACCACCAGACTGGAAAAATGAAGCCCCACTTCCGGCAAAGGTGGCCGTTCACTTGCACCGGCACATCGCGTCGTCGGCTCTCCAAAGGCAACGCGGCCCGCTGACAAATGCCAGCGAGCCGCGCACATCAATTCTGTAGCTTCGCGTCAGGTCGCTTCCACCAATTCAATCCGCACCACTTTACCCAATGCCCGCGCGACTCGCGACACGGTGGATAACCGCACGTCCTCCGCATGATTCTCCAGCCGCGATATCGCCGATTTCTTGGTCTTGGTAATCTTCGCCAGCTTTTCCTGCGTCACGCCGGCTTGTTCGCGGGCTTCCCGCAGCATCAGGCCAATCTTGAACTCTTCGTAGCCCGTTTCAAAATCTTTGGCGAATGCCTTGTCCGTGCGTTTGCGCCGTTCGATGTAATTTTCCACGTCGTTTTTCATAGTCATTTCTTTC
>CAIZGA010000686.1 GCA_903932385.1 uncultured Acidobacteriota bacterium | reverse complement strand
TCCAGCGGAAACGCCACATTCTCACCAACCGTCAGCGAGTCATACAACGCCGCACTCTGAAATAAAAATCCCATCTTTTTCCGGATCTCTGCCAACTCATCCAGATTCATGCCCGCGATGTTCTGTCCGTAAATCCGCACCGAACCAGAATCCGCCTGCTCAAGGCCGATGATGATACGCAGCAAGACACTCTTTCCCGTGCCGCTACGCCCCAGCACAGCCAGCGTCTCGCCGCGGCTCACATTGAGGCTGATTCCATCTAGAACCGTTTGGGTTGCAAAAGATTTATGCAAACCCTCAATCATAATGTCCGGAACTTTTTTTAGCTGCTGTGTTTCCATTTCAGCAGCCGAATATTTAATTGCTGTATCCATATCTCCTCAAAACAAAAACCAAATTTATTTATGGAAAGAACACGAGAATAAATTTCACCAGGATGACGTCAGCCAGAATCAGGAAGAGCGAACCCAGCACAACGGAATCTGTAGCCGCACGTCCCACGCCCGCAGCGCCACCGCGAGTTCGCATCCCTGTGAAGCAGGAAATGCCGCCAATGATGAGCCCATACACAGCGGTCTTCAACGTCGGCGGAAGAAATGCATTGAAGGTCGACCCCTTGAAACCGGCCTGAATAAATTGCTGGAAGGAGAGCGGCTCAACCATTGCCTGCGCAAACCAGCCGGCAATCAACCCGCAAGCATCGGCAGCCACCGTCAAAAGCGGCAGCATTAGAATGCAGGCCATAATGCGCGTTGCCGCCAGCAGTCTGTATGGATTAATCGCCGAAGCTTCGATGGCATCAATCTGCTCCGTCACTTTCATCGAAGCAAGTTCCGCTCCAATGCCGGCGCCCACACGTCCACTCACCACGAGTCCCGTGATAATCGGACCCATCACCTGGATGACGGAATACACCAGCGTTGCCGGAAATAGCGACTTGGCGCCGAAGCGACTCAGGCTATATCGAGCTTCCAGCGAGATGATGACGCCGACGGCCGACCCAGCCAGCGCAACCAGCGGCAATGACAATGAACCAATCTCATCGAGTTGCCGTAGCAGTTCGCGCCATTCATACGGTGAAGAAATCGCAGCCCGGAATACACGCCACAGAAAAACGCCGAGCCCACCAAACCACTCCAGGCTCCCGTTTACGATATTGCCGATAGCCTCTAACGCCGCAGTTAGATTTCCCGCAGGCTTTGACGCACGCAGCCCCTGCAACTCCGCTTCAGATTGAACAGCGACGCTATTCATGTCCACATCTACAGCCAAGCGCTTGTTTCACGTCGGATAAATTTATCGGCAGATAATTTAGACAGACTCCGGCTTTGCCCTCAATCTCGAACATGCAGGACTCCAATCGCAGCCGCATAGGCAGCCGCTATTCTCAGAATCGCTGATTGCCATAGCGTCCGTATGCCCCGTATTGCACAGAGTTCGATGGGAGCACAAACCTGTTTCTGAAATCACACATTCGTGTGCTGTATTGCACAGTAATGCTTTGCCCTAATGAGCGATGATGGAAAGACAACGATAGTAGCTCCAGCCTGCATGGCCTCAGATTCTTTTGCAGGCCTGTCATCTAACGTATTCGAAAGCCGCAAAGATGAGGGTGCCATCTGAAAGACGCTGCCGTAACAAAATTCGATCCTACTGCCTTCCTCGCTAACGCCGGCCTGGGCCGAAAGATTATCGAGCTCAAGCCCAAGCAAGCATTTTTTTGTCAGGGGGATGCGG
>CAIZGA010000685.1 GCA_903932385.1 uncultured Acidobacteriota bacterium | reverse complement strand
CTTCACGCATCTGCTCCTGCGCGGTTTCATTTGCTTCTGCCGGAGTAATGGTCGGCGCCACTGTGGGCGTGGAGATGGCGGACTGGTCATCCAGCGGCGGCTTGTCAGAATGTGCATCGAAAATCACACTTTGATTGAATGCCGACTGCATGGCCTGCGAAACTCCTGCGAGTTTTTTCTTGTCCGCCTGCGAGGAGGCAAACATCACGACAAAAAATGCAAACAGCAACGTGATGAAGTCGGCATAAGAAACCAGCCAACGCTCATGGTTCACATGCTCGGGATGTTTCTTGCGACTCATTTCGTGGCCTTGTCAGGGGTTTCTTCATGCGCGTGCAGATAGGTCCGCAGCTTCAACTCAATCATTCGCGGATTCATGCCTTCCAGAATCGAGATGACGCCTTCCAGCATCATCTCCTTGCCCATGTCATCTTCATGGTTGCGGATTTTCAATTTGCCCGCTGCCGGCAGGCAAATGAGGTTGGCAAATCCCACACCGTAGATGGTGGCGACGAATGCCGTGGCGATGCCGCGTCCCACTTCGGTGATGTCATCCAGATGCTGCATCACCTGGATAAGGCCGATGACGGCGCCGATGATGCCGATGGTCGGAGAAAATCCGCCGGCTGCTTCAAAGACCTGTGGGATTTTTTCCATCAGCGACGCCTTGTTTTCCAGCTCCAGCTGCATAATTTTGCGGACTTCATTCGGGTCTGTCCCGTCCACGGCCAGCATCAATGCCTGCTTAAGAAACGGGTCGGCCACGCTGTTCAAGTCTGCGTCGAGCGAAACAATGCCGTCCTTGCGCGCCTTGTTGGCAAAGCCGACGATCTGTTTTAGCACCGACTCATTGTCAGCGTTGGAATTAAAAAAGACGCGCCCGATGCTGGTGAGCGCTTTGATGAAAATGGAAAGCGGAAACTGCAGCATAACGGCACCGACGGTGCCACCAATGACAATCATCGCCGCAGTCGGCTTTGTAATCTGACCAATCTGGCCGCCTTCAATCATCATGCCGGCAAGAATGCCGCCAATCGCCAGGATGATTCCGCCAATGCTACCGATGTCCATAACGCTAAACTCCAGTCAAAATCACATTGCTGCTGATGCTATTTCTGGTGCCGATGTGTCTGCGATTGCGGGTCGGCATGGTGTGCAGCATTTGCGCTAGCGGCGCTGTCTGCCGTGGCTGCATGCTGTACGAGATCAGCGGTGGCTGCACTTTGTTGCGCCGTAGTTGCGTGGGCAAGGGCTTCGCGCAGGATGCTTACCCGCCACGCACGCGCCGCTTCCAACACCAGCGACAGAGTTTCCAGCACGACAATCTTTTCACCGGTGATGAGCGTAATCATTGTGTCCGGCGAAGACTCGACAGACTTTATCAAGTCACCGTTGATGGCCAACGGGTGGCCATTCAATCTGGTCAACATCAACATGTTGTTGCTCCTTGCAGACGCAGATGTCTGCTGTCAGCGAATTGCTAGGGTCAGTATCGGCGTGAATTCAACTTGGGATTATCTGCAAAAGTTTGCAACGCAACATATATGTGCGTGCAAAGATGTGCGGACAACGTGGGAATCATATTGGGAAGAATTTCTACAGCACCGGCTAATGTGCAGCAGGGGCACGCCGATGAGTGCTATGTCGCGGTGCTTTCCGCAAGGTGACGCGGCCCGCCGGATTCAATATGTGCAGTATCCGGTCACGGCCGAACCAACACTCAGGACTGGCACAGCGCAACAGAAAATCGCAACATAGGAGCGGAAACAATGTCCTTGGGTGTCTTGAATAACGTATCAGCCCTCTACGCAGAAAACAGTCTGAATCAGACGCAGTCCAGTCTGCAGACTACTCTGCAACAGTTGTCCTCCGGTCAGCGCATCAATTCCGGCGCTGATGATCCCGCAGGCCTTGCCGTTTCTGACGGTCTTGCGGCAAACGAAGCAGCACTCTCGCAGTCTGCCAACAACGCCACGGATGGCGTTGGCCTGCTGCAAACGGCAGACGGCGCCCTGGCGCAGGTAACCAACCTGCTCGACAGCGCAGTCTCCATCGCCACTGAAGCCGCCAACGGCACACTCACCAGCGGTCAGGTGAGCTCGGCCAACCAGGAGTATCAGAACATCCTGTCTGAAATCGGCGACATCGGCAGCACCACCAACTTCAACAGCATCGGCGTCTTCAGCTCGACGGCAAAGACCTTCTTTGTCAGCGACGGCAGCTCTTCCGGTGTGGTCAACTACAGTGACACGGTCGGCTCGCTGACTGACACCAACGTTGGCACCACGGCGCCCTCTGCGGCCACATCGACGGCCATCACCAACCCGAGTCCGACTTCGGCCAGCACTGGCTCAGGCGGCACGGCAACCATCTCGCTCGCAGCTTCTTCTGACACCATCTCCGGCACGCTTAGTGTTGCAGTGGGCAGCGGCAGCGCGGTCTCGGTCAACCTGGGTTCCACCGGCGTCTCGTTGGCATCGGCAGTTTCCACGCTGAACTCCAACAGCTCCTTCAGTGGCGCACACCTGGTTGCATCACAGGGCACGGGCTCGAACGCGAACGAGTTGATTATCACCGGACCGGCAGAAACCGTTACCACCACGCCGGGAACAACGTCAGCTGTTACCAACCCGACACCGGTTGCATCGACGGGAACCGCTGGCTCGACGGCGACCTTCAGCCTGGGTTCGTCCAGCGATACCATCGGCGGCAGCCTCAGTGTTGCAGTCGGTACCGGCACCGCAAGCGCGTTCACCATCACCAGTGGTTCCAGCCTGGCATCAGCGGTTTCGCAGTTGAATAGCAACAGTTCATTCTCCGGCGCGGACCTGGTTGCATCACAGGGCACGGGCGCGAATGCGAACAAGCTGATCATCACCGGGCCAGCGGATACCGGCACAGCCGGCACCAACACCCTTGTGGTCAGCGCCAGCGATTTGAGCGATACCACGCCTTCCACCTCAGTCACCAGCAACACCGCACTGTCGCTCACCGGAACCTCGCTGGACGATAATGTGGCCGCCGGAACGACACCGGGCGCTGGCGTCAACTTCACCTCGAACTCAATCGCAACCCTTACGTCCAGCTCGGCTGCAACCGTGCTGACCAGCGTGACCACCGCGATTGCAGACGTTGCCTATCAGCGCGGTACTCTGGGCGCGGATATCAACGAGTTGACGGCAGCCAGCAACGTCGCCAGCACCGAGCAGGTGAACCTTGCATCCGCACAGAACAGCATTCTGGCCACCAACTATGGTCAGGCAACCTCGAACCTGTCCAAGTACCAGGTGCTCAGCCAGACCGGCATCAGCGCACTGGCTCAGGCAAACTCGGTTGCGCAGGAAGTGCTGAAGCTCCTGCAGTAAACAGCGGTAGCAAATGAACAAGCGGAATGGGCAGCTCAAACCTGAGCTGCCCGTTTCTGTATCTGCAATACGGCCTGAAGAATTTTCTAATCTGGACGGTCACTGATTGGCACATCGTTTGCACGTTCCCGATGCGGGAGTTATATCGGCAGGGACAAAGCAATGAGCACGGTTGGACTCAGTTTCGGATCGGCGACCAGCGGCACCGGCTTCAACGTCACTTCGACGGTGACGAGTATCCTCGCCAACATTTCGTCCATCGAAACTCCATGGAGCAATGAGCTGACTACGCTGCACTCGCAGGACTCTGCGTTGAGCAGCATCGGAACGGACCTGGCAACACTTTCCACCTCACTGCAATCGCTTACAGATTTTGAAGGCGTCACAACTGCCATGTCGGGATCCAGTTCTGACACGAATGTTGTGGACATCACTTCTGCCGGAACCGGAGCCACCGCAGGCAGCCACACGATTGTGGTTTCACAACTGGCGCAGACAGCTTCGGTCTATTCCGATGCAGTCAGTAATTCCAGCGATACGCTCAGCGGCAACATCACTATACAAGTTGGAAGCGGAACAACGCAGACGGTCACAGTGGACAGTTCCAGTAATACCCTTGCTTCGCTGGCATCTGCCATTAACAGTGACAATATTGGCGTTACGGCCTCGGTCATCAGCGATACCAGTGGATCGCGGCTGGAATTAGTCAGCGGTACGGGTGGCTCTGCCGGCACGCTCACTATTGGAGGTACGCTGACGGATTCGACCACAAGTACGACACTGGGATTTTCCACGGCGCAAAGCGGCAAAGATGCCGAATTTTCTGTGGACGGCATCTCGCTGACCAGCGGCAGCAACACCATTACAACCGCCATCCCAGGCGTTACGTTTCAACTGCTGTCTGCTGCGCCGAGTGAAAGTGTGCAGGTAGAACTCGTCAATGACAACAGCGCAGTTGAGTCGGCCTTCAGCAGCTTCATCAGCGCGTACAACACGGTGGTTGGCGACCTGACAACCCAGGAAGGAAATAATTCCAGTGGTGTTGCCGAGCCTCTCTATGGCAACCCCATCATCGGCCAGTTGCAGACTTCGCTGAGTCAGGCCCTCTCCACCGGTACATCCAGCGGCAGCATCTCCAACATCGAACAGCTTGGCATCAGCGTGAACAACAACGGCACGCTCTCGCTCGACTCAACCACGCTGGATTCAGTGCTGAATTCAAACTATTCCGATGTTGTTGGATTTCTACAGAACTCCGACAGCTTCGGCATGAACTTCTCCACCGTGCTCAACAACCTCAGCAGCTCTGGACCCAACGGCGCGGTGTATCTGCAGATGCAGCAGGACAGCCAGCAGGAGTCGGCACTGACTACCAATATCTCCAATGAAAATGTTCTGATCAGCCAGGACCAATCCTCATTGACCACGGAGTTGAACACGGCCAATGAAGAGCTGCAGGCCATTCCAACGCAGCTGCAGGAAGTCAACGAAATCTACAGCGCTGTCACCGGCTACAACCAGAGCACGTCAGGCGGATAACAATGGAAACCAATTACCAGCAGCAGGCGCTCTCCGGCGCAACCGGCATCGAATTGATTCTTGCGCTGTACGACGGCGCGATTCGCTTTCTTTACCGCGCCATCGATGCGGTGGAGCAGAACGACACGCGCGGCCGTCGCATCGCCGTCAAACGTGTCACAGATAGTCTGATGTATCTGCAGGCACGCCTACGTCCCGATGTTGGCGGCAAGCCGGCGCGTACGTTGTCAGAATTCTACGCAGCCATGTTTGCCATGACGCTCGAAGCATCGAGCATAGCCTCCGTTGAAGGCTTTCAAAGCGTCATCGGTTGCATCCGCAATGTGCGCGAAGCGTGGGCCGTTGTGGCACGTGACCCTGAAGCGCAACGCATGTTGCCGCGCGAACTAATGACGCGTGAAGAAAGATATCTGAAGTCTGCCGCGGATGCAGGCTGGAATGCAGTGGAAGAGAGCATTGCATCCCGCTGGAGCGCATAGCCGCTACTTCCAGAGAATTGCGCCCAGTCGAAAGACGGGCGCACGGCGGCATTCAAACGGATGCCCGGTCTTCGCCAGCATCGCACGCATCTCCTGCAGCGTATAGGAGCGACGGATGCTGACGGGTGCGTCGTACGCAGTGAATCGGCTGCTGTATTTCAGTCTGCCTAGATAAGCCAGTAGCCAATGCGCGTAGTTGCGTTCCAGATCATTGATGACCACGGCAATTCGCGTAACACGCAAAGCCTCATGAAGAAATTCGGAAATTTCTGCAGGCTCCAAATGATGCGTAAAGAGGCAGCAACTGATGATGTCGACACTGTCATCCGCAAATGGCATGGCCATTGCATCACCGATGACGAATGTCGGCTGAGGTAGAGTGTCTTCCCAATCATCTTCAGTCGGAAAATGCGATGGATCACGATCGAGCAGCGTCAACTCAACAGGGATTCCGTCGGCTTGCAGTGCGAGAGCAGCGTGTTGCAATACATCGGCGCGGCCACTGGCCACTTCCAGCAAATGCAGCGGAGCACCCATTTGCCGCCGAGCCACCGCCTGCTGCAGCAATTGCAGGTGCAGGGCATTGCCGCCCATGCGCCGGTTGATGCCCCGCAGGTCATTCAGACAACGCTGTACTTCATCCTGCGGCTGACCGGGTTGGTCCAGCAACTCTTCCGTCACGTGGCGCTTCATCGCAATCACCCGGTGACGGAGAGTTCTTCTTCAAGCTGCTGCTTCTCATGCAGGCTGGTGTAGTAACCGTCCAGCGCGATGAGTTCATCATGCGTGCCGAGTTCGGCAATGCGTCCGTTGACCAACACGGCAATCTGGTCGGCGTGTCGCACGGTAGAAACGCGATGGGAAATGAATATCGTAGTGCGACCGCGCATGATCTCGCGTAACTCCGTCAGAATGCGTTCTTCGGTATCCGTGTCCACGCTGGCCAACGCATCGTCGAGAATCAAAATACTCGGCTGCCGCAGAAGCGCGCGTGCAATCGCGGTACGCTGCTTCTGTCCGCCGCTCAGCGTGATGCCGCGTTCGCCGACCATGGTGTTGAATCCCAGCGGGAATTCTTCAATCTCTTTGGCGATGTGCGCCGATGCTGCCGCCTGATGCACTTCTTCATCCGTGGCGTTGGGTACACCGAAGGCAATGTTCTCGCGCAGCGTATCGCTGAAAAGAAAAGTTTCCTGCGGGATGAATCCGATGTTCCGTCGCAGAACCGCCAGCGGATATTCAGTGATGGGACGGCCATCAATCAGCACCGAACCGCCGGTTGCATCCAGCAGTCGCGGCACCATCTGCACCACCGTTGTTTTGCCGGAGCCGGTGGGCCCGACCAGCGCCAGGCTGCTGCCGGCTGGAATGCGCAGGTTGATGCCGCCGAGTACACACGGCCCAATGCCCACGGTGCGTGTCTCTTCAATCAGCGGGTAAGCAAAATGCAAATCACGAAATTCAATTTCGCCGCGCAGTGTAGTATCTGCTGCGATGCTCTGGTCGGCGCGCGCGTCGTCAATCTCCGGAACTTCAATCATCATGGCGTGGATGCGTTGCAGCGATGCGGTGCCGCGTTGAAACAGGTTGATAACAAAACCCAGTGCAATCATTGGCCAGATGAGGAAACCCATGTACGTGGTGAATGAAACGTACTGGCCAACGTTGATGCGGTGTGCCGCAACTTCACGTCCGCCAACCAACAGCGTGATGATGAATCCGATGCCGAGAATAAATTCCAGCGTCGGCCATAACATCGCCATCAGCCGCACCAGCAGCAAGCTGCGCCGAATATATTCCTGATTGGCCGTCTCGAATTTTTTCGCTTCGTGCTGCTCCTGCGCAAAGGCGCGGATGAGACGCGCCCCGGAAAAGTTTTCCTGCGCATGCGCGGAAATGTCGGAGTACATCGCCTGAATGCGTTCAAAACGCTGATGGATGCGGTGGCCGAAGTACTGCACCAGCACCGACGCCATCGGCAGCGGGATATACGCCCAGAAGGTGAGCCACGGGCTGATGCGCAGCATATACGGCAGCGCGGCAATCATAAAGACCAGCGTCTGCGCACTGTACATGATGGCCGGCCCCAGCAACTGGCGCACAGCGTTCAGGTCATTGGTGGCGCGCGCCATGATGTCGCCGGTGCGGTAGCGCAGGTAGAAACTCGGCGGCTGAATCGAGAGACGCGCAAAAATATCATTGCGCATGTCGAACTCAATCTCGCGCGAGATGCCGATGACAATCCATCGCGTAAGAAAAAGGAAAATTGCACTGATGGTGGCCGCGCCCATCAGTACGGCTGATTGATGAATGATTTTCGCAAAGGTGACGCCGGATTTCAGGTCCTCAATCGCGTTGCCGATGATGAGCGGAATCTGTACTTTGGCCAGACTATAAACAACAATAGCCAGGCCGCCGCCGACAAAGCTCCAGCGGTACCGCTTGAGGTACGGAAATAAAGGTCGAATTGGGTCAAGAAGGCGAGTGGGCGCAGAACTCATACGTCTACGCCCATTTTACGTTACTCGCTACTGCTGGCTGGTGCCAGTTGCCGGAGTGGCCGGTTTTGCAGCAGTTGGAGCGGCAGGAGTTGTTGCAGGAGCAGCCGGCGCTGCAGCAGGAGATGCCGGTGCCGTTGGTGCTGCCGGCTTTGCCGGAACTGTGGACGAGCCTGCAGGATTCGGCGTCTGGCGGAAGGGGTTCGGCTTCGGCGAATTCGCGCCAGTGGGCATCGGCATCGGCGGCGCCTTGGGCAGGTCGGCAATGCTAATTAGTTCGACGTCGAAAATCAGGTCGGCCTTCGGCGGTATGGCCTGCGGCTTGCCCGGAATCAGCGGGCTGCCCTGGAATCCATAGGCGAGCTGGTAGGGGATGAAGATGCGTCGCTTGCCGCCAACGTGCATACCTTCAAAAGCTGTGTCAAAGCCAGGAATCACGCGGTGTACGCCCACGGGAAATGTAATCGGTTTGCGGTCCTTGTGGTCCTTGTCCGGGATGGAACTGTCAAAGATGGTGCCATCTTTGCGTAGATAGCCGACGTAGTTCACGGTGTACATCTTCATCGGTTCGGCCAGTGCGCCCTTGCCCACAAGAATGTCAACATACTTCAATGAGTAGGCGGTGTGTACAACACCTTTTACCGGCGGAATATTTTTCGGCAGAGCGGAACTGCTGGCTGCGGTGTGGGTGGCTGGTTTGGCGGTAGTTGCCGCTTTGGTGTTGGTCTGTGCTGCAGCGGCAACGGTCATCGCCAATACTGCGGTGGTCATAAGAATCTTCCGGTTCAGCATTTTTGTTTGTATTCTCCTGCGGATGTACTCTCATGCTACGGTTTACGCACTTCGACGGCAAGTCGGTTTCGCCATCGCAAGGTGTACATATTTTCGCGCAGCCGCAGAATAATTTCCCACTGAAGGAACCGCGCGGACAGTGGCTGCGTATGACAAAATAAGGCATCCAAACGGGATGCAGGAGGCAATATGTTTTGTTCGGCTTGCGGCAGGGAATTACCGGCAGATGCGAAATTCTGTACCCAGTGCGGCGCACAGACAGGCTCTGTGGCTGCTGGAGTGCAACCGCCACCCGCTGCTCCAGTTACCCCCGGCTTGTATCGTTCGCGCTCGCAGCGCATGGTCGCCGGCGTTTGCGGCGGTCTGGCTGCCACTTATGGATGGGACCTTCCCGTCGTTCGTCTGATTACCGCGCTCTGCATGATTTTTTCCGGATCCATCATCTTCTTCGCGTACATCGTTGCCTGGGTTGTTGTGCCGGAAGAGCCATACATGTATGCACCGCCGATTGCTCCCGCGCCGCCGAAGCCGTAGCAACAAAACTGCACACCATCGGCAGCTTTGCATCGGCTCGTCATAAAATCATTGCAGGCCTGTGTTGTACAGCAACGTTCCAACAGGCTGCGAGGCGATTTGAGTTCAGCAAAGTCAACCAAGGCTACCAGTCCAACTTCTTCAACGCGGCCATTCCACTACAAAGCGGGCAAACGGTCGTCGCTTTACTGCGGCGCGGTTTCGCTCAAGACGCTGGCGCGTGAATACGGCACGCCGCTCTATGTGTATTCCGCCGACCAGATTCTGGAGCGTGTCGCGCTGTTTACGCGGGAACTGAAGCAGCAGCCGCACACTCTCTGCTATGCCGTGAAGGCAAACTCCAACATTGCGCTGCTACAGTTGCTGGCCGGCACAGGCGCAGGTTTCGATATTGTTTCCGGCGGCGAACTGGAACGTGTTTTGCTTGCCGACCGGGCTGCCGTTCGGCGTGTGGTTTTTTCCGGCGTGGGAAAAACGGCAGTGGAAATGGATTTCGCCCTCAAGTCGCGCATCCTGCTCTTCAACGTAGAGAGTGAAGGGGAGCTCGACCTGCTGGAAGAACGTGCCGCCAAGATGAAGAGACGCGCCCGTATTGCCTTGCGCGTCAATCCGGATGTATTCGCAGAGACACATCCGTATATTTCCACCGGCTTGCGCGAACATAAATTCGGCATTGATATCCAGCGTGCCGCGCGTGTCTATCGCAGCGTTGCCCAATCAAAATGGTTGGAGCCGGCAGGCATCAGCGTACACATTGGATCGCAGATTCGCAGTGCCGAACCCTTTGGCGCGGCGCTTTCCCGCGTGGCCGGTTTGGTGCGCCAGTTGAAAAAACAGGGAATCAATCTACGCTATGTGGATGCCGGCGGCGGTCTCGGCATTGAATACGGCGCAGATGTAAAAGCCGCTGAAAAATTTGATCCAGCTGCACGCGTGCATGCCTACGCCCGTGCGTTGCACACTGCGCTGGCTGGACTGGATGTTCATCTGCTGTTGGAGCCGGGTCGCTTTCTGGTGGCGCAGGCCGGCGCATTGCTAACGCAGGTGCTGTACGTGAAGAAAAACGGCAGCAAGAACTTTGTCATAACCGACGCAGGCATGAATGACCTCATCCGCCCGGCACTGTATCAGGCGCACCATGAAATCATTCCCGTCGATGCGCCGCGCCGCAGCCGCATGG
>CAIZGA010000684.1 GCA_903932385.1 uncultured Acidobacteriota bacterium | reverse complement strand
CTCCAGCACCGCCGGCCAGCAGGACTCCGAGTGTATCTTTCATGGATGCACGCCTCGGTAATAATTAATAACCCATTCTGATGAATTTTGTCTGAAATCAAACCGAACGGGTTGGCAGAGTTTATTCCGGGCTGTTTTCGGCAGAGGGCGCGTCGGATTGGGAATCGGATTCTGCTGCTGCGGCGGAGTCTGTGGTGAGCGAAATACGCAGCGACTTAAGGAAGTTGAGGTCGCCGGAGGTGAAGGGGACCAGGCGCGGGTCTTCGGTCGCATCGTCTTCGGCGTGGTCGATGGTGGCGGGGTCAACTTCATTCAGGCCGATGGTGGCCTCAAGCATCAACAGCACGTCGAAGCCGTGATTGCGGATGTCGCGCACGACGCCGGCAATGTGTTCGGACTCGGAGACGGTCTCATGGATGGCTTCGCCCAGTTGCTGGATCAGATCGCGCAGGTTCTTCTGGTTCATTGCATCCTCCCACTTGCCTGCCGGTAATTCGGCGCGTGCTTCTTCAACGATACTGCGAGCAAACCTGCGGAGCAATCGCGCGTGATGGCGTGTTGTGCAAATCGTTACGGAAATCGAGCGAGAAATGTGCGGGGGAAGTTACACTGAGCGCATGGATTCAGGACGAATCGGCAAGGCGCTGGGCATAGGGACGCGGGTATTTTCCAAGGCCGTAGTGCATGCGGTGGAACAGACAGCGGAGAAGTCCGCCAACACGGCGCGCGCACAGGCGGCAGCGGCAAAGGCTGCGCCGGTGGTGCGTGATGCCGCCAAGCAGACAGCGGCGAACACGACCGCCACGGCCAAACGCGCAATGCGATTCGGCGAGGCGATATGGGGGCCGTTTGTGCATCTTTCCGGCGTGGTGTGGTTGGAGGCGATGGGCGTGCTGTTTGCGTTTGTGGCATTGTTTTTTTCGCAGAGCCTGTGGAAGCACCGCACGGACATTTTTCTGCCGCCGACGGATGTTCTCTTCCAGCACTATCTGGTGTACATCGGGTCGACCGGGCTGTTTGTGTATTTCGCGGTGAGCTCGTTTGTTCGCGCCGAACGCAAGAGCCGCCGCAGGCGGTAGATTTGCGATGACGCGGGGGAAAGCGATAGCGGCATGAGCGGCGAGAGCAAGAATCCCGAGAAGAAAAATCCGACGACAAGTTCCGGCATAGAGATGAAGCGCGTCTATACGCAGGGACCGACGGGCATGGGGGAGTCGCTGGGTGAGCCGGGGGAGTTTCCGTTTACACGGGGCATACAACGCGACATGTACCGCGGCCGGTTGTGGACGATGCGGCAGTATGCGGGCATGGGCGATGCGGTAGAATCCAACCGACGTTACAAGTTTTTGCTGGAGCATGGCACGCGCGGGCTCTCGGTGGCGTTTGATTTGCCGACGCAGATTGGCTACGACTCTGACGATGCGATGTCGCTGGGCGAAGTGGGCAAGGTGGGCGTGGCGATTGATTCCATCGAAGACATGCAGCGTTTGTTTGACGGCATAGCGCTGGAAAATATTTCCACATCGATGACGATCAACGCGACGGCGCCGATTCTGCTGGCGTTGTATGTGGCGGTGGCGAAACGCAACGGTGCGGAGGCGAAAAAACTTTCCGGCACGGTGCAGAACGACATCCTGAAGGAATACATTGCGCGTGGGACGTACATCTACCCGATGCGCCATGCGATGCGGCTGGTGACGGACCTGTTTGCGTGGGCGCAGAGCGAAGTGCCGGAGTGGAACACGATTTCCATCAGCGGCTACCACATGCGCGAGGCCGGATGCACGGCGGTGCAGGAGGTGGCGTTCACGCTGGCCGACGGCATCACGTACGTAAAGGCGGCGATGGAGGCCGGCCTGCGAGTGGATGAGTTTGCGCCGCGGATTAGTTTCTTTTTCAACGCGCACAATAATTTTCTGGAAGAAGTGGCGAAGTTCCGCGCGGCGCGACGGATGTGGGCGGGCATCATGCGCGAACGATTTGGCGCGAAGCTGGAGCGGAGTTGCATGCTGCGTTTTCACACGCAGACGGCGGGCTCATCGCTGACGGCACAGCAACCGGAGAACAACATTGTGCGCACGACGTTACAGGCGCTGGCGGCGGTGATGGGCGGGACGCAGTCGCTGCACACGAATGGATTTGACGAAGCGCTGGCGTTGCCGACGGAGGAAGCGGCGCGGATTGCGTTGCGCACGCAGCAGATACTTGCGCATGAAAGCGGCGTGGCGCAGACGGTGGACCCGATGGGCGGGTCGTATTGCATCGAAGCGCTGACCGATGAGATTGAGCAAAGGGCGAAGGCGTATCTGCAGACGATTGACGCGATGGGTGGAATGCTGCGCGCGATTGAAGCAGGCTATGTGCAGCGGGAGATACAAAACGCGGCGTATGAATATCAACGCGCGGTGGATAGCAGGGAACAGATTGTGGTGGGTGTGAATGAATTTGTGAGCGATGCCGGTGCGCAGGTGAAACTCCAGCGGGTGAATGCGGAGTTGGAACAGCAGCAGGTGGAGCGGGTGCGGGCGTTACGCGCGCGTCGCGATGCGGCGGTGCATGCGGCGGCGGTGGCGCGGGTGGAAGAAACGGCACGCGGTGGCGGGAATATGATGCCGGTGATTCTGGCGGCGGTGGAAGCCAGTGCGACAGTGGGAGAAATTGCCGGAGCGATGCGTCGCGTCTTCGGCGAGTATCAGGAGTCGCTGGTGGTTTGAAATGCTGTTGCTTCGGCCTGCAGGCGGAGGCGGGCGCGGGCATGGGGACAGAGTGCGATATCCGGAATGAAGTAGAGAGCGCAGACGCCGCCGATGAGCGAGAGTGAGACCAGCGGATTGAACCACGCGACGGGGATGGCGGAAAAATTCATGAGCATGGCGATGGAGTTGCGGCGGTTGGAGGCTTCTAGCAGCAGGTCGAGTTCCGGGTCATGCTCAAACTGTTTTGAGATTGCGGTCTGAAAAATGTGGAAGGTGATGGCCACCAGAAAAAAGTCGCCGGCGTAGAAGGCGGTGCTGATGGTGTTCATGTGGCTGGCGGGCAGGCAGGCGGTGAAGTAGGGAATCAGCGAGACGACGAAGAGGAGCAGCAGGTTGCTCCACAGAATGGTGTTGCCGGCGGTACGGACGTAGCGCAGCAGATGGTGGTGGTTGACCCAGACGACGCCGACCAGCACATAGCTGAGTGCGTAGGCAACAAAAGTGGGCCACATGGCGAGGAAGTCGGCCAGTGAGGCATCGTGCGGGACTTTGAGGTCGAGCACCATGATGGTGATGTTGATGGCGATGACGCCGTCTGAAAATGCGCCCAGCCGTTCCGGACCGATTTTTTTTGCCGCCATTTGATCCCCCTCTACAAAATACATTGCTGCTTGCGGAGTGCAATGCCTCATGCTACAAATTCTCTGGACATGAATTCCACCGCGCAGAATCTGAGTTTCGTTGTGTCCAGCAGGCCCCAAGCCTGTTGTTGTAATTAGTCCCTGCCAAGCTGTCGCCCGACGCGACATTTCCTGATTTCAAATTTCATCCTAATCAGAAACCAATTTTCCATGGAGACTTTCTATGTCCTCACCCACTTCGTCCACACCGAGTCGAAGACTGTCGCTTGATACCTGGGCGGTGCTGCTGGCTTTGCTGGCTGCGCTGCTTGTCCGCATTGGCGTCATCAACCAGGTGCCGTGGTAGACCACGCGCTGAAAGGAGGAACCGTAATGGCAAATACTGCAGAAACACATACGGCAGAATCGGCGTCGCTGATTCTCCGAGTGCTTGGTTTAGTGCCGGGCATCCTGCTGCTGGGCGTTGTTGGCTGGGGCGGCAAATACATTGAGCAGACGATTACGCAGTACAAAACAATGCACCACACCGTGTTGCCGAATATTGAATACGTGCTGTGGGCGATTCTGATCGGGTTGGTAATTTCAAACACGGTTGGCGTGGCCAAAATTTTCAGCTCCGGAGTGGACACGTATGACTTCTGGCTGAAGGTGGGCATTGTGCTGCTGGGCGCGCGGTTCCTCATCAGCGATGTGCTGCACCTGGGCGGGATTTCGCTGGCGCTGGTGGTGATTGAGATTACGCTGTCGCTGATTTTTATGACGCTGCTGGGACGCGCCTTCAACCTGAAGCCAAAGTTGACGACGCTGCTGGCGGTGGGTTCTTCGATCTGCGGCGTATCGGCAATTATTGCGGCGCAGGGCGCGATTGACGCCGATGAAGAAGACTCGTCGTACGCGATTGCGGCGATTCTGGCGCTGGGTGCGATTTCGCTGTTCACCTTCCCGCTGATCGGGCATTACCTGCATCTGAGCGACAGGGCCTATGGCCTGTGGGCGGGGCTGGGTGTAGACAACACGGCGGAGGCGACGGCTGCGGGCGCGCTGTATTCCGACGCGGCGGGCAAGATGGCCGTGCTGGCGAAGTCGTGCCGCAATGCAATGATCGGTTTTGTCGTGCTGGGCTATGCGATTTATTGGGCGTCGAAGGGTCAGGCGAAAGAGGTGGGCAACAAGGCGGCCTTCCTGTGGAGCAAGTTTCCCAAGTTCGTGCTGGGCTTCCTGCTGATTTCGCTGCTGGCATCGTTGAGCTTCTTTACCAAGCCGCAGGTGCTGGCGTTGGGCAATCTATCGCGCTGGGCGTTTCTGCTGACCTTTGCCGGAGTGGGTCTGCGCACCAACTTGCGCGAGTTGGGCAAGCAGGGAGTGCGGCCTCTGCTGGTGGGCGCCATCGGCGAAGTGGCGATTGCCGTGCTGACGCTGGGGCTGATTTTCGGGGCCAGTTATTTTTACAAGCTGTAACGGCGGATTGCTATTGGGGCTGGGTAATTCCAGCCCCGTTATCCTCAGCGGGTGGTTCATTACAATATTTAGAGTAACTATGTAAGTAAATTTCCCGTGTCCCGCCGAGGCCTATGTCTACTCCCACAACAGAGCTTCGCAAGACCCCGCTGAACGGTGTGCATCGCGCGCTGAAAGCGAAAATGGTTGATTTTGGCGGCTGGGACATGCCGGTGGAATACAGCGGTCTGATTGCCGAACACATGGCAGTGCGCACCGGCGTGGGTCTGTTTGACGTGAGCCACATGGGCGACATCCAACTGCGCGGGCCCGGAGCTTTGGCGGGTGTGCAGCAGCTTTGCATGAATGACGCGTCGAAGCTGGCGGTGGGGCAGGCGCAATATTCGGCGATGCTGTATCCGGACGGAAGTTTTGTTGATGACGTGGTAGTGCACAAATTTTCTGAGAATGACTACCTGCTGGTAATCAACGCCGGCACGCGCGAGAAGGACGTGCAGTGGGTGCGGTCGCAGGCGGCGCAGATGCACTCCTGCCACGTTTCAGATTATTCGGATTACTACACGCAGCTGGCCATCCAGGGGCCGCGCGCGGCGGAGACGCTGGCGAAGCTGACGAACGTGGACCTGAGTGCGATTAAAAATTATTGGTTCAAGTGGGGAACGGTATGCGGGTTGCCGAACACGCTGATTGCGCGCACGGGTTACACGGGCGAAGACGGATTTGAGATTTATGTTCCGTCGGATGTGGCGACCAGCGAGCGCGTGTGGAATGAAGTGCTGGAGGCGGGAAAAGAATTCGGCATTCTGCCGTGCGGTTTGGGTGCGCGCAATACGCTGCGGCTGGAAAGCGCGATGGCACTCTACGGGCATGAAATCTCCGAGACGATTAATGTGCTGGAAGCCGGGCTGGGCCGCTACGCGAAGATGGACAAGGGAGATTTTATTGGCCGCGATGCGTTGGCCGCAGTGGAAGCTGCAGGCGGAGCGAAGCGCAAACTGGTGGGGCTGGAGATGGTGGAGCGCGGCATTGGCCGTGACGGCTACGCGGTGACGACGCTGGAGGGCGCGCCGTTGGGCAGCATTACGAGTGGATCTCCGGCGCCGTTTTTGAAGAAGAACATTGCGCTGGCGTATGTGCCGGCGGAGTATGCTGCGGTGGGTACGGAAGTGGCTGTGGAAGTCCGCGGGCAGCGGGTGAAGGCGGTGGTGGTGCCGACGCCGTTTTACAAACGCAGCAAGCCGGGCAAAGTTTAGTTAGGGAAAAATTAAGACAAGGCAAGCGAAGGAGCAGCAATGCAATTTCTTGTCGTTACACGCAGGCGGACGGAGGCCTTTGCAGCCGAAGCATTTACACCGGAGCTGCTGGAAGCCGAGCAGCAACGGGTGCGCGAGTTGTATGCCGCCGGGCAGCTGCGGCAGATCTGGCGACGCGGCGACATGCCGGGTGCGTGTTTGATGTTTGAAGCAGAAACCGTGCAGGATGTTCGCGACGCCATCGGCACGTTGCCGCTGGCACAACGCGGGATGCTGGAAGTGATGACATTGACGCCGTTGCAGCCGTATCCGGGCATGGGCCCAAGGTAGCAGTTACACTAAAGTTGACCGCAGTTCACAACCATTTGGAGAGTTGCAGCATGGCCTATCCGGAAAATTACCGCTACACCAAAGAGCATGAATGGATTGATGCAGCCGGTGCCGACGGCACCATCGGCATCACGCACTACGCGCAGGACTCACTTGGCGACATCGTCTTCATTGACCTGCCGGCGGTGGGTGCGAGCATCAAAGCGGGCGAAATTTTCGGCTCGGTGGAATCCGTGAAGGCCGTTTCAGATTTGTATGCGCCGGTGAGCGGCACGGTGACTGCCGTGAATGAAACGCTGAAGGATGATCCCGAGCAGGTGAACAAAGATGCGCACGCGGCGTGGATGCTGAAGGTGAAGCTGGCGAACCCGGCGGAAGTTTCCGGCTTGCTGGATGCCGCAGGTTACGAAAAATATGTTTCGGAGGAGACCGGCAGCTGACGATGCGCTACTTGCCGAAATCCCCAGCCGACCGGAGTGAGATGCTGCGCGAAATTGGCGCAGAGTCGATTGACCAACTCTTCTCCACCATACCCGCCGAGTACCAGCTGCGGCGCGATTTAAAAATTCCGTACCAACACAGCGAACAGGAAATCATCAGCTACTTCCGCAAGCAGGCGGAAGCAAATGCGAACGGCTATGCGAGTTTTCTGGGCGCAGGCGCGTACCGGCATTACCGGCCGGTGATTATTGATGCGCTGGTACAGCGCGGCGAATTTCTGACGAGCTACACGCCGTACCAGGCGGAGATTTCGCAGGGCACGCTGCAGGCCATGTTTGAGTTCCAGACAATGATCTGCGAACTGACCGGCATGGAGATTGCGAATGCGTCGATGTATGACGGTTCGACCGGCGCCGCCGAAGCGGTGATGATGGCGGTGCGAGTGACCGGGCGCAGTCGCGCGGTGGTGGCGAAGTCGGTGCATCCGGAATACCGCGAAGTGTTTCATACCTACGCGCAGCACCAGGGCATCCCGGCAAAGCTGGTGGGATACACAGAAACGGGCCGCGTGGATTTGGATGCGCTGGAAAAATCTGTGACCGATAAAACTGCATGCGTGCTGATTCAGTCGCCGAATTTTTTCGGCACGATTGAAGACGTGAAAGCGATTGCCGAGATTGCGCATCGCAAAGGCGCGCTGCTGATTGTTTCGATTGCAGAAGCTGTATCGCTGGGCGCGGTAAAGCCGCCGGTGGAGGCCGACATTGTTTCGCTGGAGGCGCAGTCATTTGCGATTCCGGTGAGCTATGGCGGACCGTACTGCGGCGTGATTGCGTGCAAGGAACAGTTTGTGCGGCAGATGCCAGGGCGACTGGTGGGCGAGGCACGCGACAAACACGGTAGGCGCGGGTATGTGCTGACGCTCTCGACGCGCGAGCAACACATCCGGCGCGAGAAGGCGACATCGAATATCTGCACCAACCAGGCACTGGTGGCGTTGATGGCGACGATTTACATGACGGTCTATGGACGCGAAGGGCTGAAGGAACTGGCGCTGCAGAAGTTGGCGAAGACGCAGTATGCGGCACAGGCGCTGGCGGCGATTCCGGGCGCGAAGCTGCACTTTACCGGCGCGCCGCGCTTCCATGAGTTTGTTCTGGAGTTGCCGATTTCTCCCAAGCGTGCGGCGGCAAAGTTGCTGAAGAAAAAAATCATTGGCGGTGTGGCGCTGGGCAGTTGGTATCGCGAGCTGAAGAATGCGTCGCTATGGTGCTGCACCGAGTTAACGACGAAGGAACAGATTGATGCGGCCGTGGAAGTGCTGAGCAAATAACTATGGATATCAGCGCGATTGAAGGCAATGAACTCGGCACGGTGGCTTTTGTGCAGGATTTTCTGGAGCTGAACTTCAGCGGGCCGGAACTGACTCTGTACACCTGGCCGACGATTTTTCTTTCGGAAGGCTCGTATGATTTTGGCGAGCCGGGATATCGCGACGCGTTGTGTTCGCAGATTGGCGTGAATGTGACGACGGCAACATTGGAGCCGGGTATCGCGATGGAAATTGCGTTTGAGAATGATGTGACGTTGCGCTGCTCTTTGCGGAGCGAGGATTACGAAGGCTCCGAGGCCGGACAATTTTATTCGGGCAATGACGGCGATTCTGCAGTGGAGTTTTGAGGCGAGGCATGGACAACGACGGAAAATTTATCGGCACACCGCAGAAGGCCAGCACGCATGTGAGCCAGGACGAGCGGCTGATTTTCGAGCAGAGTTCGCCGGGCAAGAAGGCGTACAAGCTGCCGGCGCTGGACGTGCCCGCAGTGGATGCGAAGGTGCTGCTGGGCGAGGCCGCGCGCGAAGACCTGGGACTGATGCCCGAGGTGAGCGAGATTGAAATCATCCGGCATTACACGCGGCTTTCGACGTGGAATTATGCGATTGATCTCGGCATGTATCCGCTGGGCAGCTGCACGATGAAGTACAACCCGCGCGTGAATGAAGTTGTCTCGCGGCTGGAAGGCATTGCCGACGCGCACCCGTACCAGCCGGTGGAGTTGTCGCAGGGCTCGCTGAACATTATGCAGTTGCTGAGCGAATGCCTGATGGAAATTACCGGCATGGATGCGATTACGCTGCAGCCGGCGGCGGGCGCACATGGCGAGTTCACCGGCATCCTGCTGGTACGTGCGTACCATGAGTCGCTGGGCAATCCGCGGCGCAAGATTTTGATACCTGATTCCGCGCACGGGACGAATCCTGCAACGGCGGCGGTGTGCGGGTATCAGGTGCAGAATTTGAAATCGAATCCGCAGGGCATGGTGGATTTGGAAGAGTTGGAAAAGCTGGTGGATGATGACACTGCCGCGTTGATGCTGACGAATCCTTCGACCATCGGTGTGTTTGAAAGCGAGATCCACAAGATTGCCGACATTCTGCATGCCAAGGGCGCGCTGCTGTATATGGACGGCGCGAACATGAATGCGCTGGTGGGCAAGACGCGGCCGGGCGATTTTGGTGTGGACGTGATGCATCTGAATCTGCACAAAACTTTTTCCACGCCGCATGGCGGTGGCGGGCCGGGTTCGGGGCCGGTGGCCTGCAAGAAAATTCTGGAGCCGTTTTTGCCGACGCCGGTGCTGTGCACTCGCGAGGACGGCACGCTGGGATTTGAATTCAATCGACCACAGACGGTGGGCCGCGTGCGCGCCTTCTACGGCAACTTTGGAATGTTTGTGCGCGCGCTGGCGTACATCCTGGCGAACGGGCCGGATGGATTGCGACAGACGACGGAAGATGCGGTGCTGAATGCGAATTATCTGCGGGCGAAGCTGGAGGGAATTTTCGAGCTGCCGTACAAGACGGCGACGCTGCACGAAGTGGTGTTCAGCGACAGGGCGCAGGCACGCAATGGAATCAAGACCGGCGACATGGCCAAACGCATGATTGATTACGGCTTCCATCCCTACACGGTTTCGTTCCCGATGATTGTGGCAGGCGCGATGATGATTGAACCGACGGAGAGCGAGTCGCGGCAGGAGCTGGACCTGCTGGTGGATGCGTTGAAGCAGATTGCGCGAGAGGCAGAAGAGAACCCGCAACTGGTGCTGGATGCGCCGCACACGACGCGCGTCTCTCGCATGGATGAAACCGCCGCGGCCCGCAAGCCGGTGCTGCGCTGGAAGGCCCCCGCGCTGGCGACGCCGCTGCAGCCGGACACTGCCGCAAAGGAGTGGTAGCGATGACCGTGTTTGACGATCAGAAACAGGCGCTGGAGCAGCACGAATTCATGATGGGTGTATCGCGCGGACGTCTGGCGGTATCGCTCGACATGCTGACCGATGCACTGGTGCTGGTGGGCCAGCATGGCGTGTACTGCACCAGTGCGCGGAATCTGAACAAACCGGCGCTGGATTTGGAATATGTGCTGGGGCAGATTAATGGCGCGAAGGAACTGATTGGCTCGGTGATGGAGCAGTTGCGGATCGAGAGAGAAATGAAAGAAAAAATATAAATACAGTCTTATTCAATCTTTTATAAATCGAGACCGCCACATAGGCCACAATCAACCCAACCCCGTTCTCGCCAACCATAACCAACATCACCAGGCTTCAAGCCATCGTCACCGAATTTAAGCCATGATTGAACTTTTATCGGATCATCACCCCAAAACTTTGGGTGCATGAGTGCACCTGAAACACTTACGGCTGAACAACTAGCATGATGAACCATATTTCGCTCAGGACGAATATTGAGAATATAGCCGATTTCTTCATATTTAATTTTGTTTAACTCTTTGTCAGTGCGAACTCGAATCATATATTTACCTCGAGCACTTTAGCCACAGAATATAAAAAGTTCAATAAATGTTCTATTCCCATAACGCATTTTGAAAAAACTACACCAAAGTCTATG
>CAIZGA010000683.1 GCA_903932385.1 uncultured Acidobacteriota bacterium | reverse complement strand
TGCTGTAGTTATCGTCCGAAATAATTGACTGGATCAGCTTGGGATAACAAGATGAGTTGACTACGCGCCCGTAGCTCAGGTGGATAGAGCAACGGTTTCCTAAACCGCAGGTCGGAAGTTCGAATCTTCCCAGGGTCACCATTTTTACCTGTTAAACAGGATGCGTATCTTTCCTGGCATCTATATATAACTAACAATCAACAATCCCAGTTTCAGAATGCAATCCTCTGGAAGCGATTAATGAATGTTTTCCAGCAAACACAACATATGGTAAAAGGTAGTATCAGTTCAAGCCTTATTCGATTTGCCAGCGATCAAGTAGTCGGAATCATTCGGACACAGAGAGCAGTCCGAAGCAATCCCACACGCATCACGCTTTCTTTTGTCCCGCTGCTTCAGATTCAAAGATAGCCCAAAAACCTCAGGGGTCCCCAACCGACATGCACGTGTTTGCCCACAAGAACGTCTTCTATTTTTCCCCCTTCAAGACCAGCCAGCCCATCACCACCACCACATCGCAGCCTGTAGCTGTTGTTGGCTCACGCCGTAAGCGCGGTGTCGTGGGAGTTGTGTGTCTGTTGCTGGCGATGCTGGCCGTAGTGTGTCTGCCGCAGACGGCGAGCGCTACGGCAGTTGCAGCCTATTTTGGTCAGCCGCTGGGCGGTGGCTTCAACTTACCCCAGGGCGTGGCGGTGGACGGCAGTGGAAATGTGTATGTTGCCGATACCAGCAATTCTTTGGTGAAGGAGATGCCTGCCGGCTGTGCTTCCTCCAGCTGCGTCACCACGCTGGGCGGTGGCTTCAGTTATGCTCAGGACGTAGCGGTGGATAGCTACGGCAATGTGTACGTCGCCGATAGCCTTAATAATTTGTTGAAGGAGATGCCCGCCGGCTGTGCTTCCTCCAGTTGCGTCACCACCCTGGGCGGTGGCTTCAGTTACCCTCATGGTGTGGCGGTGGATGGCAGCGGCAATGTGTACGTTGCAGATACTAACAATATAAGGGAACTGGTGCGGGCTGGTGTGAAATTCGCAGATACAGCCCTTGCCGCAAACGTCACGCAGACCATTACCTTTACCTTCAATGGCAGCGGTTCCATCGGCGTGCCGCAGGTAGTCACTCAGGGTGCCACCAGTCTCGACTTTACAGACGCCGGCACTGGCACCTGCACCACCAATGGCACCAGCTATACCTATGCCGTCAACGACACCTGTACGGTGGATGTACTATTTACCCCGAAGTTCGCCGGCACGCGCTATGGTGCAGTGCAACTGGTGGACAACAGCGGCAATGTGCTGGCAACGGCCAATATCTATGGCAAAGGCACCGGACCGCAGCTGGCCCTCACCGGGCCCGGCTTCCCCATCACCACGTTGGGCGGGGGATTTTCGTATCCAGTTGGCGTAGCCGTTGACGGCAACGGAAACGTCTATGTTGGCGACCAAGGCAACAATGCCTTGAAGGAGATACCTGTCGGCTGTACCACATCCTCATGTGTGACTTCGCTAGGCGGATATATCCAGGATGCAGCAGGTGTTGCTGTTGATGGTGCCGGTAATGTTTATGTCGGTAGAATTGGTGGATCGCTCGTTGAGGTGCCAACTGGTTGCACCACCTCCATCTGTGTTATCGCGCTGGGCGGCGGCTTTGACGAAATAGAAGGCATTGCTGTCGATGGTAGCGGCAATATCTACGTTACGGACGAAAACAATTATGTAAAAGAGATGCCTGCCGGCTGTGCGTCTTCGGCATGCGTGCGCAAGCTGGGCGGCGGCTTCTACGACATCACCGGTGTGGCGGTGGATGGCAGCGGCAATGTCTACGTTGCCGATACCTACAACAGAGCAGTGAAGGAGATTCCGCTTAGCTGTATCAATGGTGCCAATAACTCCAGTTGCGTGATAACGCTGGGCGGAACCATTAACTATCCCATTGACGTAGTGGTTGATGCAGCGGGCGATGTATACGTTGCATATGGCTACAGCCCCAATTCTTCTCTGGCCGTGATACCCCCAGGCTGCACGTCCTCATCGTGCGTCACTCTTTTGGGCAGTGGTTTCAACTCACCCCAAGGTCTGGCATTGGATGGGAGTGGCAATGTCTATGTTGCCGACAACAACAACAGTGCGGTGAAGGAGTTAAATCGGAATGCCGCTCCAACCCTCACGGTTGCGACTCCCACCACTGTCGGCGTACTGGATTCCACCGACGAGCCCTCGCTCATAATCTTTAGCAACATCGGCACCTCTGCGCTTACTTACGATGTGCCTTCTGCGGGTAGCCAGAACCCAAGCATCCCCAGCGGCTTTCTCTATGACGCCACATACAGCACCTGCACACAGTTGAGCTCCATGAGTGCTGCAGGATCTCTGCTATCCGGCGCTTCCTGCAACTTGCTGGTGGATTTCCAGCCAACTGCCGTCGGCACCAACTCCGGCTACGTTGTTCTTACCAACAACAGCCTGAATCTTGATCAGACTATGCAGAACGTTGCCTTCCTCAGCGGCACAGGCCTCTCCGCTGGCCCGGTCTCGCCAACCATCAACACTTCGCCGGCCGGTCTCAGCTTCTCGATTGACGGCACTCCGTTCACCACCGCGCAAACGCCCGCCTGGAACGGCGGTGACGCGCATGCACTCGCGACCACTACCCCGCAGGCAGGGACGACAGGCGTGCAGTATGTCTTCAGCCAGTGGAGCGATGGCACACTCACCACCACAGATAATATCCACGCCAGCAGCACAACCTACACGGCAGAGTTCACCACGCAGTATCTGTTGAGTAT
>CAIZGA010000682.1 GCA_903932385.1 uncultured Acidobacteriota bacterium | reverse complement strand
TCTTGCCGAATTCCATTTCGCCGGCCTTAGTGGATGCAAGATCGAGCAGTAGCAAAAGTATCCGCCGCAAGGCCAGTTCGCGCCCGGCGGGGCAGTACCACTCGGCATGGGTATGGATGCCACCGGAAGTGCCGCCTGCGCCCACACTGACTGCCTCAATGCCCAGAGAGAGCGGGATATTCGCATCGGTAGAGCCAATCCTCATGCTGGTGCGGATGCCTAGATGCCGGTCCACGGCGCGTAGCGATTCAAGGATGCGGGCCGTCTCCGGCAGTGCTGCCTCTGGTCGGTTGCCGATGAGTGTGATCTGGTGCCGCAGATGCCGCGCCTTGCTGCCGCCAGCTGCACTATTGGCCTCCAGCACGGCATCTTCCACGGCGCGATGAATCTGTACCTCCAGCCGAAGTAGTTCCTCGGCGCTGGTAGAGCGAAGGTCAAGTTGCGCGATAGCTTCCTCTGGAATGGCGTTGATGGCCGTTCCACTGCTGAGAGTGCCTATGTTTAGCGTGGTGCGGGGCGACTCCGGCAGCGGCAAACGAGCGATGCGCGAGAGGGCATGGCTGAGTGTGGCGGCAGGATTCACCGTGCCGGCATCACTCCACGAGTGGCCGCCGGGGCCGCTGATGACGATGCGAAAGCGCCGGCTGCCCAGACCATGCGTGACTACCGGCCCGCAGCCGCTGCCATCCAGCGCGATGGCGGCGCAAATGCGCGGGCCATAGGTTGCATCGGCAAAGATGTGGCGCATGCCGCGCAGATTGCCTTCGGCCTCTTCACCCACGTTGCCGGCAAAGACCACCGTGCGCTGCGGCCGATAACCTACCTGTCGCAACGCTGCAGCCAGGCCAATCATGGCAGCAAGACCGGCGCCGTTATCGCAGATGCCGGGTGCGGTGATTTTCGCGTGTCCATTAATGCTGCTGCGCGGGTCCTCTTCCACCGGCGTGCAGTTGGTGCCGGCAGGGAAGACCGTATCCAAATGTGCCGAGAGCAGAACGCATTGCGATTCGTCTTCGCCGCGAATTTCGGCGAGCACATTGCCCTCGGCATCCATGTGCACGTTGTCGAGATCCATCGCGTGAAAAACTTCCATCAGCCACGCAGCGCGTTCCTGTTCCGCAAACGGCGGCGCGGGAATACGAACGGCATCCATCTGCCACTGGCGCAGGCGAAGTTCATTCAGGTGCAGCCACTGGAAGGCCTGATGCACCTGTGACTGTGCGGCCAGCAGTGTGATGCGCTGTGCGGAGTCGGTCGCCGCTTTCTTCACTTTCGGTTTTTTGATAAAGGGTGTCATGCAGTGCGCCTGCTTTTAGCATCGCATTAATGAAAACTTCAGTATTCAACCTGCATCAGCCACAGGCCGCGTGCGGGAGCTGTGGGGCCCGCAGCGCTGCGATTTTTTGCAGCAAGAATCTTGGCAATGTCTCTGGCTGCGATGCGCCCGTAACCCACATCCAAAAACGTGCCGACAAGGTTCCGTACCATGTGATGCAAAAAACCATTGCCGCGTACGGTGTAGATGAAGCGATTTTCATCGAGGGTCCAGGCCGAGTGATGAATTGTTCGTATCGTTGAACGCGATTCTTCGCTGTCCGGCTCATTGCGCTGGCTCAGGTCAGGGTCCACGGCGGCGAAGGATGCGAAATCATACTCGCCGAGGACTGCAGCGGCAGCCTGATGCATGGCGGCTGTATCCACCTCACGCCGCACCGGCATCCAGAAGCGTGCCAGCGTGGGCGGGCAGGGGGAGGCATCCTCCGGGCAGAGCAGAATGCGGTAGGCGTAAGTTTTGGCGATGGCAGAGTAGCGGGCGTGGAAATCCGGTGGTACATGGCTGGCATCGAGGACGCGGATGCTGTCTGGCAAGACGCGATTGAGTGCGCGGCGAAGGTTTTCCGGAGGCAGCGGCGCGGCCATCATAAAGCTGGTCACTTGCGCCTCGGCATGCACGCCGGCATCAGTGCGGCC
>CAIZGA010000681.1 GCA_903932385.1 uncultured Acidobacteriota bacterium | reverse complement strand
GTTTCTTCACAGCTCCCTTTTCATCACGAAAGGATACGAGAACGCCGTTGCGTAGGAGCTCGTATTTCTCTCGGTTGGTCTGGAGTACAGATTGCACCGCGACCTGCTGCGCGATGTCGCGACCAGCCGCGTCATAAGCCTCTTCCGGTAAATCCGGATTGAGTTTGCGCAGGGCTTGTCCCAGATAGCGCGTCAGCACTGTCTCGGAATCATTTGCTCGCCCGAGCAACCCGTGCTGGCCAAAGGTCTCATTGTTGTAGGCATAGATGGACACCCAGCCGAGATGATCGCGAAGGTAGTTCGCGGTCGTTTCCTGGACGAGCGTGTCTTCGGTATATTTCATACCGCTATTCTGCCATCCATGAGTCGGGAAAGAAGGATGTCCCGAGCACGAACAAGCTTCAAATTCTGCTGTCGCAAATTAATAATCATCGCATAAGTATCCCGAGCGAATTCCTCAAAGATTGCTAACAATTCCGCCGGAGGAACAAGAATCTTCACCTGATCAAGCGCCGCCCTACGAATATGTTTCATCGTCGCACCGACGGTCATGTTCATCAACGCCGGCAACGATTCGCGAAGGGCAATCAGCAAGAACTCTTTTCCGACAATCGACCCTGGACGCACCAAAAAGAGGTGCTGATTGAGATAAGCGGGCCCGTCAGCCCACATCTCGATTGCAAGTGTGCCAGACCACGAAAACAGCAGGTCGCCGCTTGATATAACAAGGCGCTCTGGAACATCGAATCCGTCATATCGAGGAGTTGATGCCCTGACCCCATCCTTAAGTTCTGGAATTTTTACTATTGGAAGCCCGGCTTCACCCAAATGATGTGGCTTAAATGCGAAGCCGTTAATATATTCGGCAAGGGTGGAGAGCGCCATTAGGTTCCATCCTTTCGGCACGCCACCCGAGATCTTATCGTGCTCATGGCCGGGATACCTCAAATGCACGAACCATTCCCTATATAATAGCCGCACCGACTGCTCTGACAATTCGACGCGCCGCTTATTGTTGGCGATCAGCGCATCATAGGTCGCGAGAACATCTCCAATGCGCGATTGGGTTTCTACGTTCGGAACACGAACGCGAACGCGATAAACACGTTCCGGCGCAGTGTGGCGCACTTTCGTTCCAGTGGCGCTTCCGCGAATCTGCCCTCGCACAGAAGCTGAATTGAAAAGATAATACAAAAAACTCTTCGAGAATTTTGCCGGGTCAAGTTTGTCAATCAATCCTATTCGCTGGTTGTGCAGAAACCGATTCGATGCTGGTACGATTGCGCAGCTACCAAGCAAGCCTTCGCCTTGCTCAGTCATCGCAATGATCAAGTCACCTTCATTAAGCACGTAAGATTCAGGAAAATCTCCCGAATAAGCCCGATCCTTCCCGGCTCTTGCGCGAAATCCTCCAGCTTCGAAAAAATTTCCCGGAGTCAGGACTATATAATCTCCTCGATCCACAAAATGTTCGCCCTTAAAAGCAAACCCATGCTTAATGTGAACTCCATCTCCAAGTAAAGTGTCCGTCCATTTCATATGCCCAGCGCTCCAAAGTGCTTGGCAATCTTGTCAGCAAGCTCTCCAGCCTCGGAACTAAGGTCGGCAAGCTCGATATGTACCTCGCGCATCGTCTCTTCAAAGTCGAAATCTTCGTCTTCCTCTTCTGGGGCGACGCCAACGTATCGGCTTGGCGTGAGACTCCAGCCGTTTTTTTCCAGCTCATCTTGCGAAACCAACTTCACCAAACCCTCAACGTCACGAAGTATGGCATCCGGAAATCTCTCTTGGAGCCAATACGCGCTGCGATAAAAATACCGTATGCGTTTCAAATGATCGACAGCCTCAGCTCGTGCCTGATCCGCCTGTCGCAGTCCAACCTTCACATCACGGCTGATCCACTCTATACTATCTTTCGCTTCCATACCTTTCTCCGCAACGTCCGCCAGACGTGAAAGCAATTTGTTAACGTGATCTATTTGACGCACGAGATCATGGCTGGTTTCGGCAACTTTCTCGACCTTAGAGGCCGCATTTTTTAGTCGCCCATTTGATAGCTGATCCGTTGCTTTCCAAACCTTTGCTATTTCGCTAGTTGCCTTTGAAAATGCTTGCGCATCCAAACGCAATAGCGCCTCTGCTGCGGTGAATTCGGTGAATGCTTCAATAGGCTTTCCGTTCGCGGCCGCGACATAAAATGGCGTTACTGTATTTGTCGCTGATGCTAACTCTGACAAAAATCTATCGACCACGGCGATCGAGTTTTCACATTCCGCGACTGCGCGCCTAAGATGATCAGCGACAAGCGAGACAAATCGCTCCTTTTCCCCACGATGCAACCAGACAATCGAAGTGAGATTTGCAAGCTGCTCCGGGCTGAAATCATAAATCTTGCGTGTCACCTTCCTATATACGCCGCGAGCATCTAGCATCAGCACTTTGTCGTGCAGCGCCTTCGGCTTTGCCTTGTCGAGAAACCACAGCTCACAAGGTACGGTACGGGTATAGAAAAAATTGCCTCGGATGCCGATCATCGCATCGACGTGGCCTGTCTTGACCAGATCGCGCCTAATGCGGGTGTCGTCGCCTCCCGCACTTGATGCCTGTGATGACATCACAAATCCAGCGCGGCCGTGCGCGTTTAGATACGCGTAGAAGAATGAAATCCAGACATAGTTGCCGTTGCCGATTTTGCCTTCCTTGTTGACGGACGGAAGATCGAACGGCAGGCGCGGATCATTAGCAATTTTCTTCGCGTCGATTTCGTCCACGTTAAAGGGTGGATTTGCCATGACAAAGTCAGCCTTACCCACAAGCTCGTGCGGGTCTTCGTAATAGCTGATCGCTTTTTCGATCTTCCCTTCCAAGCCATGAACCGCAAGGTTCATCTTCGCGAGCCGGATCGTGGTCGGATTTTTTTCCATCCCGTAGAAGGTCGCCTGCTCAGTCGGGTTCTTGCGCAACCGCTCGATGAAATGAGCGCTTTGGACAAACATCCCGCCTGAACCACAGGCGGGGTCGAGCACAGTGCCATGATCCGCTTCGATTACGTTGACGATCAATTGTACGAGCGAGACGGGTGTAAAAAACTCACCGCCATCATGCGCCTTTAGATCAGCGAAACTCGTCAAGAAATATTCGTAGATACGGCCGAAAAT
>CAIZGA010000680.1 GCA_903932385.1 uncultured Acidobacteriota bacterium | reverse complement strand
GGCTGCTCACTGTTTATCAGCGTCTACCCGAACAACGGAAAGCATGCCCGACTGCACAAGGCGCTGCAATATATCGGCCTTGCCATGGTTGTGTTTGTCTATGCCATTTTCCGCCGCACAACGCGTACCGGAGATGTTGGCTGGATTGATTTTTCCTATCCGGAAATCCTCGGCCTGATTGGCCTGGCATATTTTGCGATAGCTGTCCTTTACATTCCATTCCGCAAATGGAAGTGGTCGCCTGTGGTGTGGCTGCTGGCGCTGGTTGCGTACAACGCCGCCACCATGCCAGCTGTCATCAACTATCTCTACGCGAATGCACTGCCGCTGGAACAGGGCATCTGGTTTGTGCGGCATCTTCGCGGATGGGCCTGGCCGTGGGAAAACGGCTCCTCGGCTTCCATGGTGATGGCCGGTGTCGTACTCTCGACCCTCTATCTTGGGAGTAGTACCTCACTTCGCAAAAAAGTGTTTACCGCGATCGGCTATGCTGCGGCGACTGGCGTCATTGGCTACCTGCTGGTGCCGCTGGGCATCTCAAAAAATCGCGGTACACCCACATGGTGCCTTTGGACCATGTCTGCCTGCATCCTCAGCTTCGTTCTCTTGTACTGGATTTGCGATGTGAAGAAGAAAACTGCGTGGGCCCTGCCGGTCTACTCTGCGGGCTCCAACACACTCACCACGTATCTGCTGCCGGATTATTGGGAGATGCTGCTGGGCGTTACGGGCATCAGTTTCTTCTCCATGCAGATTCTTCACAGCGGTTGGACTGGCGTTGTCTGGTGCTTTGTCTTCACCGGCATCATGCTGGCCATCTCTACGTATCTGACAAAAAAGCAGGTCCGACTGGCGCTCTAGGCAACCGACAACAATCAACACGCATATATTGGCATTGCGATATTTTGGCTTGTCAGCATCAATTCAGTTCGTGTACGTTCGACACATGATTCGCTCACATAGCAAGCCCTTCGCGTATAGCGCCATGGTCTTCACCATCATGGCTTTCATTGTCATGGCCATTGCAGCCTCTGCCCAGACTGCACCGTCAACTGCACCGAAGCCCAAGCCGGAAGATACCGAACTGTGGACACCGGTCCCCGAGGTGGTCACTCCGGGCGCAACCACCACGGCGCCGCCCTCGGATGCCATTGTGCTGTTCAACGGTAAGAACCTCGACGAATGGGTCACCACTAAAGACAAGTCACCGGCAAAGTGGGTTGTGAACCACGGCATCATGACGGTGAACAAAGCCGCCGGAGAAATTGAGACCAAGCGTAAATTTATTGATTACCAGCTTCACATTGAATGGCGCATACCGAAAAACATCACCGGCTCTGGGCAGGCGCGCGGCAACAGCGGTGTGTTCCTCGCCTCCACCGGACCGGGCAATGATGGTTATGAATTGCAGGTGTTGGACGCTTATAACAACAAGACCTACGTAAACGGCATGGCAGGGAGTCTTTACAAACAGTCCATCCCGCTGGTGAACCCGAGCCGCAAGCCAGGCGAATGGCAGAGCTATGACGTTATCTGGAATGCTCCGAGATTCAACGAAGACGGCTCGCTGAAGTCACCGGCTTACGTCACCGTTCTCTACAACGGAGTTCTGGTGGATAACCATTTTCAGTTGTCGGGTGAAACGCTCTACGTGGGCAAGCCGTTTTACAAGGCTTTCTCTGGCGCACCCATCAAGCTGCAGGCGCATGGCGATAAAAGCGCGCCCATCAGCTACAGAAACATCTGGGTAAGAGAGCTAAAGTAATTCGGTCGAACTCAAATGTTATACGTTGAACTTGAAGAAGAGTATGTCTCCATCTTTAACGACATACTCTTTACCTTCAGAGCGGTAGAGACCTTTTTCTTTCACGGCCTGCTCGCTGCCAAACTCAAATAAACTTTCGCAGTGGTATGCATCGGCCTTGATAAAGCCACGCTCGAAATCAGAGTGGATAACGCCAGCCGCCTGCGGCGCTTTCGCACCATTGGGAATCGTCCACGCACGGACTTCCTGAACGCCGGCAGTGAAGTAAGTAATCAGGCCGAGCAGTTTGTAGGCGGAATGAATCAGGCGATTCAACCCCGGCTCCGCCAGCCCCAAGTCAGCAAGAAACTCGGCGCGTTCAGCCGGCTCCAGCAACGCAATCTCCGCTTCCAGCGCTCCGCAGATGCGAACAACCTGCGCATTCTCTGCAGCGGCACGCTCTTCCACCGCTGTCACCCACGCATTGCCTTCTCTCAAACCGGCTTCGTCCACGTTGGCCACGTAGAGCACTGGCTTCATCGTAATCAAATGCAGGTCGTACGCAGCCGAGCTTTCTTCTTCCGTCAATTCAACAACTCGCGCCGGACGGCCTGCCTGTAACGCTTCCAACAATTTCTTCAGCGCTTCTGCTTCGGCCTTCACCTTCGAGTCTGACGTATTCTTTGACGCTTTTTCAACCTTGGCCCAGCGCTTCTCTGTTGTATCTAAATCCGCCAGCAGCAGTTCTGTGTTGATGATGTCGATGTCGTGCAACGGATTCACACCACCGGCCACGTGAATCACATTCGGGTCGTCAAAGCAACGAACCACATGGCAGATTGCATCCGTGGAGCGAATGTGGCCGAGAAACTGATTGCCCAGACCTTCACCTTTGCTCGCGCCTTCCACCAAACCGGCAATATCGATAAACTCCATGGTGGTGGGAACGGTACGGTCGGGCTTCACAAACTGTGTGATGCGGTCGAGACGTTCATCAGGAACTGCGACCACGCCCACATTGGGGTCGATGGTGCAAAACGGATAGTTGGCTGCCTGGGCTTTGGCCGCAGTCAGAGCATTGAATATGGTGCTTTTACCAACATTGGGCAGGCCAACAATTCCGCAATTCAGGGGCATAGCGTAGATATCCTTTTAGGCTGACGCGCATACAGGCCAAGAGACTCCTGCTGACCCAAGGGCCGTGTGCTTGCACGTGAGGCCTGTCAGTTGGGGTGGAGGGATGCGGCTGATTACGTCTGATTAAAACTGCCTGATTCCATTATGCCTGAATGGCCGCGCAGGAGCGAGGCTGCCCATAGCGGGGAGGTGTGGTGGAGGATTATGAACGATATGCTGCACTCATATTGCTATAAATATTTTAGAGATTGATTTTCTACTCTAAATTGATCCCATATTAAATAATATTTATTTTCGTTTTCTAAACCTTAATTTATTATCACTCTAATTATGTTCAAACATATTGCCCTCATGCTGCTGCTCGTAATTTCGCCTATCACTAAGGCATATGCCACCACGGATAATTGGGTTGAAGTTCGTAGCGAACATTTTACTGTTCTCACTAATTCATCAGGCAAAGATGCGCGCCACATTGCCGGCCAATTTGAGCGGATGCGCGCCTTGTTTCATCAACTTCTGCCCCATTCAAGCTCCGATGACGGCATTACAATTACCGTTGTTGCGCTGCGCGACAAGAAGAGTTTCCAACTGCTGGAACCCAGCGCCTACCTGGCAAAAAACCAGCTTGATCTAGCCGGACTCTTTATGGAGTCGCCTCAAGGAAACTTTGTTCTCATGCGTCTGGACACATCCGATGAGGACCACCCATATACCACCATCTATCATGAATACACACACTTTATGCTGCGGTCAGGCAGCAATTGGATACCGCTTTGGTTGAATGAAGGCCTGGCGGAGTTTTACCAGAACACGGACATATTTAATTCCGCGGTCAGTCTGGGTCAACCAAGTCCAGACGATATTCTCTATCTCCGAGAACATACACTTATTCCACTAACAACGTTATTCAGAGTTGACAATAATTCCCCTTACTACCATAACGAGCAGAAGGGATCCATCTTTTATTCAGAATCCTGGGCATTGACGCACTATCTGGAAATGAATGATTTCAAGAACAAGACTACGCATCTACAAGATTACGCCAATTACCTACAACATCACGAAGACCCAGTTGCAGCGGCCCAGCATGCATTCGGCAATCTGGATGCACTGGAAGTCGAACTGCGAAATTATGTATCGAGAAGCAATTTTCTACTATTTCACATGAATTCTGGCATTTCGTTGAATGAGTCGGCGCTGCAGATTATCCCTGTAATGCAGACCGATGCGGATGCTGTGCGCGCCGAGGTCCTGATTAATACCGACCGCAGATCTGAAGCGCAAGCGTTACTGGATTCAGTATTGAAATCCAACCCAAACAACATTACTGCTCATGAGGCCATGGGCTACCTCATGATTCGCAACGGCGATAACGCACGCGCCAAAGAATGGTACGGCGATGCTGTCCAACTCGGATCGCAAAACTATCTGGCACATTATTATTTCGCAGTAATGTCTATACAGACTAATGACGAATCGAACCCTGACGCTATCGAATCGAGCCTGAGGGCAGCCATCAAACTGAATCCGAATTTTGCACCATCGTATGATGCGCTCGCCGGGTTCTATGCTTCACGACATGAAAAGTTGGATGAAGCTCATATGCTGAACGTATCTGCTGTATCTCTAGATCCGGAAAATGTTCGATACCGCATGAATGCCGCTGAAGTTTTGGTGGTACAGCAACGCTTTACAGATGCGTTGTCGGTGCTCAAGGC
>CAIZGA010000679.1 GCA_903932385.1 uncultured Acidobacteriota bacterium | reverse complement strand
GTCGGCGGGGGAGACGAAGAGTCCCTCGCCCTGCGGGACTTCACGCGCGGGGTCGCGGAAGAACCAGAGAAAGAAGACCGCCAGCAAAAGTGGCGGCAGCATAACCCAATGGGTCCGAGCCACGTAAAGCAGCAGCAGCGAGACCAGAAAGAGCACACCTGCGTAGTAGTAACCGTCGCGTACCATCATTGCGATTATACGGCGCAAGCCGCATACAGCACAGGGAGGTGCCGGGGAATTCGCCGACTGACCGGGCGGCCAGACGCACGAACCGGAAGCGCCAGCGCCGAAAGCGGGAGCGCCAGATTGGCAAAAATTTAGTGTTCCAGCTGGTGGCCGGTATAGAGATGCATCTCATACCGCAGCCGTTCGATGGCGTCCTTCTGGCGGAGCTTCAGCTTTTTGAGCCTCACCTCTTCCAGATGGTCCTCTTCGCTGAGCACGGGCTTGGCCAGCAGTTCGCGGAGCTGCCGGTCATAGTCCTTGTGCTGCTGCACCAGCCGCGCCAGCACGTCATACGCAACCGGGTCCACGTGGTCGGGCGGCGCAGTATGGTTGGAATCGGCAGAGTGCTGCTGGCTGGAGGAGAGTTTGTGGTTCAGGCCGGGCGATGCCTGGGCAGGCTTCGCCGAATGTATTGGCTCCATATCGGCACCTCCTGGGTGCGTCATACGGGACGAACGTTTGCAACGTTCAACATGCGTGGCGAATGTTTGGAACATTCTGGTCAGTGGCCGAAAGCCCTGATTGGCTGCAAAAGTAGCACAGGCCGCATACAAACTTCAATCGCAAATTCTGGGAATATTTGGCCGGGCGGCCCGGCTTTTGCACAGCCGGTTATTCCGCAGCTGGTGGCACGCGGCGGTCCAGCAGGATGGCGTCTTCCGGCGGCGCGGAGTAGTAGGCCTTGCGGCGGCCCACCTGCTGAAAGCCTGCAGCGGCATAGAGTGCGCGGGCAGCGTGGTTGCTTTCGCGGACTTCAAGCTGGATGCGTTCGGCACCGACGATAGCGGCCCAGCCGATGGCGTTGTCTACCAGATTGCGGCCATAGCCCGAGCGACGCCACTGCGCATCGACCACCAGATTTTCAATCTCCGCCACGCCAGCCACCAGTTTGAGGACGATGAATCCGTTGACGGTATCGTGTTGCTGAAAGACGATGACCTGCCGCTGTACGGGGCTGCTGCCGTCGAGTGCGGCGCGGTACTCCTGCTCGGACCAGTGGGCCATCTGCGGCGTGGCGGCGTCGAGTGCCATCAACGCGGGGAGATCTTCCATCCGGCCGACGCGAAATTCTACCGTCACTTGGATGGCTCCGTGTTGGGGCGCGTACGTTCAACATCTGTAACGCGCAGGTAATTTGCATCGAGTGTGGCGAGGTCGGCGAAGTCTTTGGCTTCGAGCGCGCGCATTGCCAGCGGGATGCAATCGGCAGCGCCGGGCTGCGGCATCAGGATGTGCGGGACTGCATCTCCGAGTAATGTTGCGAGCGACGGCTCATAAAAATGCAACGCTGCGCCATGCAATCGCTGTGGAAGATACTCGCGATGCAGCAGTGTTTCTTCCACGCAGCGTGTGCCGAGCGATTCATATTCGCCGAAATAGAGTTCGCCGCGACCGGCATCCATTGCAACGAAAATTTTGTCGGCGGCCTTCACCATGTCGGCCATCACCGCCAGCCGCGAAAGTGCAATCACCGGCACGCCGCTGGGTTGCGCCAGTCCCTTGGCCGCGCTGAGGCCAACGCGCACGCCGGTGAAGGAACCGGGGCCGTGCATCACGACGATTGCATTCAAGGCAGCGAGGGCGAGGCCGCTCTCTTCCAGCACTTCGCGCACGGCACGCACCAGGCCGGAGGAAAATGTTTTGCCGGGGAGCGAGCGGGAAATCATGCGCGGTGCGGAGTTGGGCGAAAGCGTGGCCACGGCCACACCGCCTTCGCTGCCGCAGCTGTCGAGAATCAGCAAATTGATTTTGTCTGCCGCCAT
>CAIZGA010000678.1 GCA_903932385.1 uncultured Acidobacteriota bacterium | reverse complement strand
CATCCTTGTAGCCGGAATTGCTCGGGGATTTAGAGCGCGCCTGGGTCTTTCCTTTAGGGGCTTCCATGTCAGTAAAGGCTTTAATAAAGTGTAATCGTGACACTGTCCCTTTTCTCGCTTGTATGATATCAGTCCATTCTCAGCGAGCCTTTTACGGGCATTACAAATGGTACGTGGTGCGATACCTGTCTCGCTGGCTAAGGCTTTATCTGAAGCCTTGAATTTGACGTTGCTATGCCGGTTCGCATGTTCGCACAGCGCAATATAGATGAAGCCTGCTGATGATCCAAGGTGTGCCGCCATACCACTGCCAAAAAACTTATTTGGGATCATCGTATATGGGCCAATGTCTACACTGTTCCGTTGTTGAGTTGTGGGCACTGGCAAGCGTCCAGTCGATTTACCCATACTGGCTACTTTCGGATCGTAAGTTTGAGTTGGGACGAAGTCATCACCATAGAAGGCGGCGGTCATTGTGCACCGCGACGGCTTGCCGCAATTTTCTGGGCAACCCAAGAATCAACTTCACTTTGAACCCACCCAACCGATCGAACGCTCAACTGAACTGGTGCTGGGAATTGACCCTGTGAGATTGCAAGGTACATCGTGCTTCTGGGTAAGCCGGTTCGCTGCTGAACTTCTCGACGCCGAAGTATTCTGTTTCCGTTGCTTTCGGAGTCGGTCGAAGTTCCATGCACCGAATTTTGATCTGTATTTAAAACTGTTAGGTTTTTCTCTGAGTTCACGCTCATGGAATCCTCCAAATCGTATTTACTCACGGACTTTTGAGAATCTCCTGAGAACAGGTTTATGCGTGTTATGTCTCTTATTTACCTATACTTGCATCCATAATTTTCTTCTTGACAATGTTTTCCTAAAACGTCCAATTCGACGTACGGATCATGAAAAGAGCGGATAGCGTGGCTGGTCTTGAATGCTATGACTAAGCACAAACGTAGGTTTGTGAGAGCGGGTAATTTGATAATTGCTTATACGGTTTTGATAACCACGTGGAAGAAATTTCATACCGCGATAAAAAACAAATATTCATGCCGGGTGACGGCACGTCTTACTTCCGTTCTTATTCAGTGCAGAGGCGTCATATTCTTCGGATCGAAGTCTGTGATTGTGGAAGCGGCTATACAAAATTATGCTTCGATCCGAATAGGAGAGCGGGGGATTTGAATGACCATCAGTGTTCAATGAAATAAGTTCAAAGTACGCGAGATAGTAAAAAGTCCACTACGCGCCTTGGCGGATTGGAATAACCTCTGCGCCATCTTGCAGCTTATCCAGATAGTCGGCCCAGTCTTGCATCATCTTCTTGCGCTCGGGCAGATGGGTCGTGCGATTGTATGCGCGGCCATTTGCATCACGCACGGCATGGGCAAGTTGATGCTCGATGTATTCAGGCCGTACCTTGAGGACCTCATCGAGGATTGTGCGCGCAACAGCACGGAAGCCATGCCCGCTCATTTCTTCCTTGTCGATACCCATGCGGCGCAGAGCGGCGAGAATGGCGTTATCGCTCATTGGTCTAGCATTGCTTCTTGCGCTAGGGAAGACGAAGCGACCGCGCCCGGTGATGGGCTTGAGTTCGCGCAGGATTTCGATGGCTTGCCGGGAGAGTGGGACAACATGCTCTGTTTTGGTTTTGGTGACCGTATAGCGCCACTCAGCCGCGTTTAGGTCAATATCTGCCCACTCCGCATGTCGAAGCTCACCAGGGCGCACAAATACTAAAGGTGCAAGGCGAAGTGCGCATGCGACAATAGACGTTCCGTCATAGCTAGAGATGGCGCGTAGTATTTTGGCGAAGTCCTTAGGCTCGGTAGCCGCCGCAAAGTGTGTGCCTTTATAAGGTGCCAAAGCGCCACGCAGCGCGACCGTAGGGTCGTTCTTGGCGCGGCCTGATGCAATGGCATAGCGAAAGACCATGCCGCAGTATTGGAGAGTGCGATGCGCCGTTTCCAGTGCGTTGCGCTTCTCGATTCGTTGGACGGCAGCGAGGAGTTCAGGCGAGGTGATTTCAGAGATTGGCCGGTTGCCGAGCCAAGGGAAAACATTGTTTTCAAAGAGACGAATCACACGATTGCTATGATTCGGAACCCAGTTCTTTGAGTGCTTGGCGAACCACTCCCGTGCTATTACTTCGAAACTGTTTGCGGCACTCTCCGCACGGGCAGACTTTTGGGCCTTGCGGTTCTCGCTTGGGTCAATGTTGTTGGCAACCAGACTACGCGCAGCGTCGCGTTTGTCACGGGCCTGTTTCAGGCTGACATCGGGGTAGACGCCGAGGGCCAGCCGTTTCTCTTTGCCCTCGAAGCGATATTTCAGCCGCCACCACTTGTTGCCAGTCGGCGAGACCTCTAGATACAGACCGCGCTCGTCGTAGTGTTTGACCGTCTTGGTGTTGGGCTTTGCGTTCCTCACAGTGACATCGGTTAGGGCCATTTGGGGGCACCTCCATTTTAATAATACCTGATGCCCCCAAATATGCCCCCACGGACCACTGGCTGTCAAGAAACAGTCTTGGATGTAATAAGACTCATAAATAGAAGGATAATCAGCATTTACGCCGATTTTTGGACGGTCTTGGATGTTCTGGGAATTTGAATTGGTGGGCGAGGCGGGAATCGAACCCACAACCACCGGCTTAGAAGGCCGGTGCTCTATCCAATTGAGCTACTCGCCCGTGTATTAATTGCTGCGTTTGGCTGGCCATCGGCTGCCGGATGCCACGCCAGCACAATCACATTGTAGAACGCAGCCGGAGCAATTCATGCAACTTGCCATGCAGGGACGTATCTGGGGTGTATACGTTTGGAGGCGCGATTCAATGTGCTTGCGGCACTGAATGCAAAATAACTACAACCTGCATGTGTTGCGGATACATACGCGATTCGTTCAGCGGAGTTAGTCCAGCTTGCGCGCGGGGTGTTGGATACGGTAGATGCCGACCCAGACGACCCACACCGATGCCACAAGCAGCATGATGGCTCCGGCAATGAGGCCGGTGAATCTGTAGGAGAGGCTGAAGTCGACGGCATGGCCGGTGATGCTCATATAGGCCAGCATCGATAGGATGGTGACGCAGGCAACGGCGGAGAAGACCAGCACTGACGAGGCTAGCGCGATGAAGACACGCGCGATGATGCCGAATTCGGCAAAGGGCGGCTGGTGGGAGTTGGCGGTTTCAGCGGTCATGGTGGCTCCTATCCATATTGTAAGACGGCAGGCGATGGCGTGCGAGCCGCAACGGAATGCGGCAAGAGTTGCATCCCGCGGCTGTGCAACAAGGCGGAGTTCGGGAATAGAATACTTGCTTATGGCAGAAACAGCTCAATTGCAGTTAGTGCCGGCAGCACAGGTGGCACGGGAAGTGCCGGTACACGATGCGGCCAATGGTCTGCACCACGCGACCTATGGCGACACGCTCGTGGCCGAGAGTGATCTGGAAAGAATTGTGCAGGCGGTGCCGGTTTCGGTGGCGGCTGCGCTGGAAAAGCGTTCCTGGTATTTTGTTCCGCTGGCGATTGGCGAAGGCGAAGAGACGCTGGTGGCCCCGGGTTATACGACCGAGCTGGGCGACCGCGCCACGTGTCATCGCAATGCGCGCTTTGGCGGCGCAGAATGTGTTTTCATCAGCACGCGTTTGCTGCAGGACCGTTTCGCACTGGCCTTTGAACTCTTCATCAACGTTGGACACGCGTTTGTGGATGAGACCGGCGTGCCGACGACATTTTCTGATTTGTTGTGGCAGCAGGCCACGGCCAACGTACGCGGAGAAACCAGCCACGACGCCTGGGAAAACCGCCATAAAGCGCTGGGCCGCGAAGGCTCCGGCGAACGCAACCTGCCGGCGCGCGTGGATGAAAAAGCGCGCAACGCATATTTTGAAGCGGCGTTTGCCGATGCAGTTGCCGTCTACATGCTTTCGCTGGCGGTTGATTTTGATTATGCAGACTTGCGCGAGCGCGAGTATCCGCTGCTGTTTCCGCAGGCTCTGGCAGAGCGGTTGCGCGCGGTAGCGGCATTGTTTCCGCCGAACCCCGGCTACGAATTCTCTGTGCTTTACCGGAAGCGCCCATGAGGTTGCAGCGATGATTGCGCACCTGCGTGGCACTGTATTCAGTAAACATCCAGACCGCGTGATTGTGGATGCGGGCGGCGTCGGTTATGACGTTGCCATCAGCATACCTACATTCACTTCGCTGCCGGCAGAGGGATCCACTGTCGCTCTGCACATCTACACCCATGTGCGCGAGGAAGCGATTTCCCTTTTCGGTTTCTCAGAGATTAACGAGAAGCGGTTGTTTGAAAAATTGCTGGCGGTCAGCGGCATCGGGCCCAAGCTGGCGCTAACTGTGTTGAGCGGCATTGTGCCGGAGCGGTTGGTGGCTGCAATTCGTTCGCAGGACCACGCCACGCTGACGCGCATTCCTGGCATTGGCAAGAAGACGGCAGAGCGAGTGGTGTTGGAGCTGAAAGACAAGCTGGATGAACTGGCCACCGCACCTGCAGGCAGCACGGCCGGAGCCGTCGGTGAAGATGTACTTTCGGCGATGGTGAACCTTGGCTATGCGCGACCCGCTGCACAGAAGGCGATTGAGACCGTGATGGAGCGCGATGGCGATGCGGTGCGCGACTTTGAAACACTCTTCCGCGCAGCCATGTCGGCAATGCGATAGACGGTGCTTCCCCAAGACATTTGCCCGATGACGCATTTCCATCGTCGGTGATACTCTTTAGCTCGCGTTGCGAAGCACATAATTCAGCGTGAATTGAATCAACAGAAATGAAGGAGCTGCAGACCATGAATTCAGTGGAGATTACCAATCAGATCCAGCCGCGTGGCAAGGCAAAGGGCATCGGTGTATTTCTTTCTGTGCTGGCCGTGGTGGCATTGTTTATGGCCGGTGTGTGTGTCCGGCTG
>CAIZGA010000677.1 GCA_903932385.1 uncultured Acidobacteriota bacterium | reverse complement strand
GTCTTCCATCAGCAAAGTCTTTTCCGGGATGCCGGTCGCTTCTGCCAACTCAATATGGCGACGCAGATGGCGGAAGTCGCCATGCATGGGGATGAAGTATTTCGGCTTCACCAGATTGATAATGAGCCGCAATTCTTCCTGGCTGGCATGGCCGCTGACGTGAATCAGTCCCGATCCGCCGTCGTCATAAATCACCTTCGCTTCCCGGCGGTAGAGGTGGTCAATCATGCGGAAGATGCCTTTTTCATTGCCCGGAATCACACGCGAACTCAACACCACGGTGTCGCCCGGCTCAATGCGCGCATGCTTGTGGTTGTCCACCGCAGCACGGCTCAATGCAGACATCGGCTCGCCCTGTGTACCGCTGATGAGCATCATGACTTTATCCGGCGGCAAATCGCGCGCCTGTCCGGGAGAAACGATCAGACCATCGGGCACGTTCAGGTAGCCGAGGTCCTGCGCAATCTCGCTCGACTCGCTGATGCTGCGGCCAACCATCGCCACTTTGCGGCCGTGCGCGAACGCCAGGTCCAGTGCGATGCCGATACGATGAATCGAAGACGAGAAGCAACTGAAGAAGAGCTTCTTCTTAGTGCGCGAGAAAATTTCATCCAGCCGCGGCCGTACCGCGCGTTCGCTGGGTGTGTAGCCGGGGCGGTCCACGTTGGTGGAGTCCTGCAGCAACGCCAATACGCCCTGTTTGCCGAGTTCGGCAAAGGCCATCAGGTCGAAGCCTTCGCCATCCACCGGCGTCAGGTCTACCTTGAAGTCGCCCGTGTGCAGCACCACGCCCACCGGCGTGTGAATCGCCAGCGCCACGCAATCCACCAGGCTATGTGTCACGCGGATCGGCAGAATCGAAAATGCGCCCAGCGTCGTGCGACGTCCCGGAACCAGATCAATCAGTTCGGCGTCGTCCAGCAGGCCGTGTTCTTCGAGTTTGTTTTCGACATAGGCCAGCGTAAATTCCGTGCCGTAAACCGGCACATTCAATTCGCTCAGGATCCACGGCAGTCCGCCGATGTGGTCCTCATGCCCGTGCGTCAGCACAATGGCGCGGACCTTGTCGCGGTTCTCAATCAGGTAAGTGATGTCTGGTACTACGATGTCCACGCCGAGCAGTTCGCTTTCGGGGAACATCAGTCCGGCGTCGATGACGATGATGTCGTCCTGATAACGCATGGCGAGGCAGTTCATGCCGAATTCGCCAAGCCCGCCGAGAGGAATGAGTTGTAATTTTTCTGATGACATTTATGTATTGATTCTACAGTAGAAAGCAGTACTGGCTGTGCTTTAGCCCATATCCAGCTTTAGTAGGATTGAGATCACATTGCATTCATATGTGAGCTAGGGTAGCGTCTTCAGTAATTGAGATGAAAGTAGAGGAGATCTACGTTGGAAAAGATTACAGATAATTCCGGCCACCTCATTCCAGTAGTAATCAAAACTTATTCAGGTAATCAAAATGCTGCAATCGCTAAATTTGAGGCTGATGCAGCTGATTTGGCAAAACTTGGGTATGCACCTACGTCTCAAACATGGACGCCGGGCTCTTACGGGTGTGGTGCTTTTTTACTCGCACTCTTGTTATGTATTGTTTTCATAGGAGTACTAGTTTTCATTTATATGTTGATTGTGAAACCTGATGGAGCACTCACAGTGACATACAAATTACATCAAGTTGAAACCGATGAGAAAACAGCCAATTTACAAGAGAAAGTCTGTCCAAGATGCGCTGAAACTGTAAAAGCTGCAGCACAGATTTGCCGCTTTTGTGGTCATGAGTTCTTCGAAGCTCAATGAGCTGTTTTATTGCTGAGTGCTCTAAGGTTCTGAATGAATAGTTCAGCGCAGCAAATCTTCCAGCGCAGCCGATAACTCCGTCTTCTCATCGCGATACTTCACAATCACCGGCGTGTAGACCGAGATGCCCCACTCCGCGCCCTTGCCTTTGTTCACCGCGCGCGAGCCCGGCACCACCACGGCATTCTCTGGAATGATGAGCGGCTGTTCGGCTGTGGCCTTCAACACTTCACCGCGCACCAAATCGTAAACCGGTGTGCCACGCGTCAACACCACGCCCGCAGCCAGCACCGCGCGCTTGCGCACAATGGTGCCTTCGTAAACACCGGTGTTGCCGCCGATGAGCGCTTCATCCTCAATAATGACCGGGCTGGCGTTGATTGGCTCCAGCACGCCGCCAATCTGTGCCGCTGCGCTCAGGTGAACACGGCTGCCAATCTGCGCGCAGCTGCCCACCAGCGCGTGCGAATCCACCATGGTGCATTCGCCCACATACGCGCCCACGTTCACATAGGCCGGCGGCATCACCACCACACCCTTGGCAAGAAACGCGCCGCTGCGCACCGACGTACCACCCGGCACAATGCGCACACCGTCATCCACACCGAAGCGTCGCGCCGGATATGTCGCCTTGTCGATAAAACTCAGCGCACCACCGCTCATGTCCGTCATCTGGCCCACGCGGAAGCCCAGCAAGATGCCGCGCTTCACCCACGCATTCACGCGCCAGCCCGTCGGGGTGGAGGCATCCGGCTCTGCCGAACGGATATTGCCCGCTTCCAATTCGTTGCGCAGCCAGTTGAAAGTTTCCACCGCATCTGTGCTGCCTGCCGCTGCCGCGCCTTGCGCAAACCAGTGTTCAATCGCTTGCTCTAGATTCACTTTGTCTCCTGAACTTTCTGCAACAAACCATATTCCTGCGCCAGTGCGCCCAGCTTGGCCCGCGTCGGCTCGCTCACCGGAGTCATCGGCAGGCGCAGAGTTTCTGTCATGCGTCCCATCATCGCCATCACAGCCTTCACCGGCCCCGGACTCGGCTCCCAGAAATTCGCCTGCATCAACGGCAGCAGTGATTGAAACTCCTTCTCCGCCGCATCCCATTCCTTCGCCAGCGCCAGGTTGGCCAGCTGCGCCATGCGTGCGGGGAGTTCATTCGAGATGACCGACACCACGCCGGTCCCGCCCAGCGACATCACCGGCAAGGCCAGCGCATCGTCGCCGGCAAGAACAGAAAATCCTTCCGGCGCCGCGGCGATGATTTCGCCAATCTGCGTAATGTTGCCGCTTGATTCCTTGATTGCCACAATGTTTTTGATTTCCGCCAGACGCAGCGTCGTCGCCGGTTCCAGGTTCGCCGCTGTGCGTCCGGGAATGTTGTACAGCACCACTGGCAGTGAAGTGCATTCGGCAATCGCCTTGAAGTGCAAATACTGGCCCAGCTGCGATGGCTTGTTGTAGGGAGGATTCGCGGTCAACACGCCGCTCAGTCCCTTCACCTTGCTCAGCTTGCTGATGAGCTCCACCGCCAGCCGCGTGCAGTTTTCCGTGCACCCGGCAATCACCGGTATGCGACCCGCAACCGTCTGCACGGTAATTTCAATCACGCGCAGCCACTCGTCATCGGTCAGCGTGGGGGCTTCGCCCGTTGTGCCGGTGGCCACCAGAAAATGTATGCCGCTTTCCACCTGCCAGCGAACATGGCGTTCCACTGCTGCTTCATCCACGCTGCCATCCGTGGTGAAGGGAGTGACCAGTGCCGTGCCGCAACCACGCAGTTCCATCTTTGGCTCCTGCTGCATCTACAGAACAATCTAATGAATGCAGTGTAAACCGGAAGCCGCAGAATCGTTCCGCTTCGCCGCAGGAATGCGGTGGAAATACTGCCGTGCTACCATCAAATTTCCCCCAACCGGGGATCTTCGGATCGCATGTCCAATATTGAAATTGTCCTGATTGCATTTGAGTTTGCCGTGCTTCTCTTCGCCTTCAGCGTGCATGAGAGCGCGCATGCGTGGATGGCCGCTCGCCTGGGCGACCCCACCGCGTTGATGCTGGGCCGCGTCACCCTGAACCCCATCAGCCACATCGATGTGTTTGGCACCATTCTGATGCCGCTGATGGCGTTGTTCACCGGCATGCCGTTCATCGGCTGGGCCAAACCCTGCCCGGTCAACACCCGCAACTTCCGCAACGTGCGCCGCGATGACATGCTGGTGACCGCAGCCGGTCCAATCAGCAATATGCTGATGGCCGTCACCTGCCTGATTCTGTTGTTCATTTTCAAAATTGTTGTACCGCAGGGGCCCGATGCCGTGCTTTGTGCCGCGCAACTCGCGCTCTACCGCACGGCCGACTTCAATCTCGCTACCATGCCGTCGCTCTTCCCCATCGCGCTGCTGCTGTATTTCGGCGTCATCATCAACCTGATGCTTTTCGTCTTCAACCTGATTCCCTTCCCGCCGCTGGACGGCAGCCGCATTCTGCGCAACCTTCTGCCCTACAACGCCATGGTGACCTACGACAATCTCAACGCCCGTCTGGGAATCTTTCGCCTGCTGCTGCTGTATTTCATTGCGCGGCCCATCTTCACGTTGATTTACGATCCGGCGCTGAACCTCTTCAATCTCTTTCTCGGCCTGCGCGCCGGCTGAAGCCGCAATTCGCGGCAGCAATTACTGCCGCGTTTTCCTCAGGCAGCCGCCAACCATCGCCCACGCCACCGCCCGTATACTGCATCCTTCATTTAACATTTGTAAGGCGGCTGTCTGAACTTCGCAGCCGTATATAACGACCCACGACAGGAATGGATGAGCAGCGCAATCAGCAAATCTTCGGCCGCCGCAAAACGTGTACTCAGCGGCATGCGCCCCACCGGCAAGCTGCACCTGGGCAACTACATGGGTGCGCTGAAAAACTGGGTGGACCTGCAGAACGCCGTCCACGCCGATGGCACGTCGAAATACGAATGTTACTTCTTCATCGCTGACCTGCACGCGCTCACCACGGATTACGCAGACCCCTCCGGCGTACTCGGCAATATCCATCAGGTCGCACTCGACTTTCTTTCCGCCGGTCTGAATCCGGAGCAGTCGGTAGTTTTTGTTCAATCGCAGGTACCCGGTCATCCGCATGAAGAACTGTTCACTCTCTTCAGCATGTTCACGCCGCTCGGCTGGCTGGAACGCGTACCCACCTACAAGGACCAGCAGGAACAGCTGAAGGAAAAAGACCTGAACACCTACGGCTTCCTCGGTTATCCGCTGCTGCAGGCCGCAGACATTCTTCTCTACCAGCCGGACTATGTTCCTGTCGGCGCTGATCAGGTTGCGCACGTGGAACTCACCCGCGAAGTCGCACGCCGATTCAACTCGCTCTACAACGCCACTTGCCTGCCGGAGCCCGATGTGCTGCTGACGCCGTCGCCCAAGCTGCCCGGTACCGATGGCCGCAAAATGTCGAAGAGCTACGGCAATACCATCCTGCTCAGCGATCCGGAAAAAGAAATTCGCGCCAAACTGAAAACCATGGTCACTGACCCGGCACGCATCCGCCGCACCGACGTGGGCAATCCGGATATCTGCCCCGTCTTTGACCTGCACAAAGTTTTTTCTGATGTTGCAACGCAGCAAACCGTTCGCGAAGGCTGCACCACAGCCGGCATCGGCTGCATCGATTGCAAAGGCAAAGTGGCAGATGCAGTCTGTGCGACGCTGGCGCCCATCCAGCAGCGACGCAGTGAACTCGAGGCAAACCCGCATCTGGTGCAGGAGATTCTTTCTGCCGGTGCCGCGCGCGCCTCGGCACGGGCTGCAGTAACCATGGCGGAAGTTCGGCAAGTGATGGGAGTAGCAGGCAAATGAGCGCAGACGCAAACGTAGAGTCGAAAACAGAACAGCCGGTGCAGGCCGAGCTTGAGAAGAAGCCCGCGCCACAGACCGCAGCCGTACAGGCCGACGACAGCGATTCGCCCTTCTCCGTCAGCGTGGGCATGGTCTATGACGGCCCGCTCGATTTGCTGCTCACCCTCATCCGCAAGCAGGACATCGACATCTATGACATCCCCATTGCACGCATCACTGCACAGTTTTTGGAGTATGTAGAAACGCTGAAGCAAGCCGATGTCGACTCGGCCGGCGAATTCATCTACATGGCCAGCCTGCTCATCCACATCAAGAGCAAGATGCTGCTGCCGCGCGACCCGAGCGACGTGCCCGGCGGCGAAAGTGAAGATCCACGCCGCGAACTGGTCGAACGTCTGCTGGAGCATGAACGCTTCAAGGCCGCCGCTCAGATGCTGATGCAGAAGCAGCAAATCGAAGAAGCCACCTGGACCAATCCCGGCCTTCGCGAACACAAAAACGATCCGGGCACCGAGCAGGAAATCGCCGCAGATACAGTTGACCTCGTTCGCGTCTTCCGCGAGGTGCTGGAGCGGCTGCGGACCCGCCCCGTGCTCGACGTCAATCAGGAGTCGGTCACCGTCGGCCAGATGATTGACTACGTCAAACGTCGGCTCGCCATGGAAGAGCGTCCCGTCAGCCTGCGCAACCTGCTACGCGGCGCGCAGAGTGAAAAAGCCCTCATCTGCACCTTCCTCGCGCTGCTGGAATTGGTCCGCCTGCAGGCCATTCTGCTGCGCCAGCCGTCCCAGTTTGCCGACATTCTCATCAAGAAGAGCGAGCACTTCGAGGCGGTCTATAACGAGTCCACCCCAGTGCGGGATGATTGGAAATAATTGCATTGAATGTATCGGCATGGCAGCATTGGAGCGGCATGATTGCAGCAAGCGCTTTGTGCCAGAGGGCCCATGGGAATTGGCAATACGTTAATTGAGACAGAACCAGATCTGCTGTTGCCGAATCAGGCGCAGCCTGTGCATAGAAGCCGGGCCAGCCGCATCG
>CAIZGA010000676.1 GCA_903932385.1 uncultured Acidobacteriota bacterium | reverse complement strand
TACCTGCGGAAATGTCAATATTCCGAATATGCAGGTATCCATCAGCACGTCGCCAGTGCAAACCGTTACGGCGACGAACGGTAGCTTTAACTTCAGCAACATCCCCAACGGCACCTATACCATTACGCCTTGGATCAGCGGTGCGGTTTCAATCTTCTCGCCGGGCAACCAAAGCGTCACAGTCTCGAACTCGGGTGCCTCCGCCAACTTCTCGGTCGCTCTCGGATATACGATATCTGGCACAGTTACGTACACTAGCCAGTCAAGCGCACACCAGGTATATCTGGGGCTTGAGAATACCAACACCAGTAGCTGCAACAGCAGCACCACCTATGGCACCAGCTTTACTGCTGCTGCATCGTCAACCTCAGGCACGTACACAATTCAGGGTGTGCCTCCGGGAAGCTACTCCGTGAATGCATTTATGGATAGTTTCGGTTATGGAATCAACAACATTTCCGATCTATCCGGTGCCGTAATTACTAGCGTTACCTCATCAAACATCACAGCTCCGAGTATGACCCTGTACCCTGGCGGTGGTGCCCAAATTACCAGCAGCGCACCGCAACTGCAGGGGGTCAGTCCATTCAACAATGGCGTCCTTGCGCAATTTGGTGCCATAACCAATACTTTCAATACGGAATTGCCGACTTCCTACACGCTGCAGTGGAGTACATCGTCGTCCTTCACTACAATCGCAGGCAGTCAGACATATCCGGCAACCGGTACTGGCGGCGCGAATCTCTGGTTCGCGAATACCACGTCGGCCACCAATGGAAGCACTTTGGCCAGCGGAACCTACTACTTCCGCGCCTATGCAACTGCGGGTGCAGAAACCAGCGAGTACTCCTCTACCGTCGGCCCAATCACTATGGGATCTCCGTCGCAGACCTACACAGTGACCGGTACGGTGCAATACACCGGAATAACCCCAAACAGCGGAGCACCGCTCTACGCGGGCTTCTATGACACAGGTACAGGCGTCTTCTACGGAGAATATTTCCCGACGCCTGGTACAGGTTCACAGACGTATTCCATCAAGGTGCCGGCTGGAACCTTCTACTATGTTGCCGTGCTCGATCAGGCAAAGGTTGGCGCTGTAGTTCCAGGTGATTTGCAAGATGTCAACAATAGCGGTACTCCGCAGACGGTCACGATATCGGCGAGTGGAGCACAGTCGACGCTCGTGCTCAACACAAGCAATGCTCAATCAATTGTCTATACTCAATTCCAGTACGACATGCAGAACAACAGCACTACGCAGTACAACTCTAGCTATGAAGTAGAGCCATCTGTAGCATCTGCGGCCAAGCAGGTGGTTGGGGTCACAATGGTATCCGCACCTACATTGCTTGTACCGCTTGATATCGCCATATGCAGCACGGCATTTACTAGCAACGGGAACAGCTGTGGAGAAGGGTTCCAGTTCCAGCTCAACACCAATGGTGTGACACCGAATGTGGGTGATGTGTATGACTTCAACGTCACCTATAGCGATGGCACATCAGGTCTTGTTACTGCAACTGTAGCCAGTGTGCTGGGTACCAGTGCATTGGTCGTACCCAACGCATCCTCGATTTCATTGACCGCAACCAGTACTCACCCGTCATTGAACTGGACCTACCCAACCAACCCAAGTAATTACACCTATCAGTTCCAGTTCTGCTGCAGCAACAATGGCGATATCTGGCAGATTCCAGGCCAGAACACGAATAGCAACGGCTTCACGTATACGCAAATCACGCCGCCGCTTACCTGGGGAACTGACCCAACCAACGGTGGCAACACCCCAAGTCCGAGTCTGCTGACGATTGGCGATGGATATAACTGGCAGATTCAGTCGACCGACTCTAACGGCAATGCCGCCATAATATCGGTGAACTACTAATGCAGTCTGACGACTAATCCAACCTCCTGTGGCTGGCGCTATGCCAGTCATCGGAGACACTAAAAACAGCCGCCCCCTGGAAAATTCCGAGGGCGGCTGAGTTTTTAACTTGTGTGATGAAGTTTGTTGCAGGCGGCAGAGAAACTTAGGCTGCGGAAATGAAGTCGTTGCTCTCGATGGCCGGGCCTGCACTTGGCAGTGCAGATGAAGTGCGTGTGATGGCCGACGGTTTCAAGCCGAGGTGGTCCATGACTTCGCCGATGGAATCTTCAAAACGCGTTCCCAGTCTGTGGGTGGCACGCACGCCCTTGAAAGTGAGCTGGCAGATCTCAAACCGCGTATTGCCCTGCTCGAGCGCACGGTGAATTTGTGTCGAACGCATGGTTCACTCCTGAATCTGTAGGTTGTACTTAGTGGAGGTGCGGGGCTCGTCAGAAGCAAAGGCAGGCCACAGCCGAGCAGGCTGTTCATCGTCACTATCTATTGTATGCCCCAAAGGCATGCAGTAAGCTTCAGTTTGGCTTTTCTTGCCGGGGAGACTCGTTTGTCGCGCGCCAGCCGCCAACAGGCAGTTCAGATTTTTCAACGGGCTATGCAGCAGGCTACGGTCTCAAATGCCGTTGCAGAGGCGGTACATTGCCGCGATGGCGTGCTCCAGATTCGCAATCACCGCATCCCTTTGCAGATGATTAAAAAGATTTATCTCATTGCAATGGGCAAGGCCGCCGCGCCGCTTTTTGATGAAGTCCGCGCTGTGCTACCAGCCAATATTGAGTGCTGCGCTGTGGTCTCCGCCACCACACGGCCCGCATTGCTCGACACGAACGCATCAGGCGAGCAGTATTTTCAGGGGGGCCATCCAGTACCGAATCAGGCTTCTTTTGCCGCCGCTCAGGCTGCGCTTGACCTGTTAGCTACCGCAGACGCTTCCACGCTAGTGATTTTTCTCATCACCGGCGGCGCTTCGGCCATGTTCGATCTGCCACTTTCTCCTACCATCACGCTCGAAGACATGATTGCGTTGAACGAGTTGCTGGTCGCAAGCGGCGCACCCATCCGCGACATCAATTGCATTCGTAAACATGTTTCTGCGGTCAAGGGTGGTCGGCTTGGCATGGCTGCCAGCGATGCCGCTTCGCAAATCACGCTGCTGGTTTCTGATGTTCCCGCCGACCAACTGGATGCGTTAGCTTCCGGCCCCACCATGGCAGACTCGACTACCGTCAGCGATTGCATGGCCATTCTGCACCACTACCAAATTCGCGAACACATGCCTGCATCACTGCAGAAACTGGTTGCGGCTGGCCTGCCGGAGACTCCCAAACATATTTATGCTGCGTACCAGCCGGTGGTTCTGCTGGGGAATGAGACTTTGGTGCAGCATGCACGCGAAGCCGCAGAGCAGATGGGCTATGAAGTTGTTATCGACAACCGTTGTGATGACTGGAAGTGCGAGGATGCTGCCGTGTATCTGCTGGAGCGGTTGTTGGCTCTGCCACGGGAGGATCGCCCACTCTGTCTCATCTCCGGTGGGGAAGTGACTGTGACCTTGCCGCGTAATCCACACAGCATTGGTGTCGGCGGCCGCAACCAACACTTCGCGCTGCAATGCGCTTTGCAAATGCAGCAGATGGAAACGGAAGTAACGGTTCTCAGTGTCGGATCGGACGGCATCGATGGCAATTCGCTTGCGGCTGGTGCTGTGGCTGACAACGCAACCGTTGCGCGGGCTACATCGCTCGACATCAACGCCCAGTCCGTAATGGATGGCTTTGATTCGTATTCATTATTTCAATCATTAGGCGATGCCATCGTTACAGGCCCCACCGGCAACAACTTGC
>CAIZGA010000675.1 GCA_903932385.1 uncultured Acidobacteriota bacterium | reverse complement strand
TGTAGACTTCTGCACCGTTGCCAATCTCCGGAAGGTTGCTGGGGGCCAGCGCGAGGCGGCGAAGGAATTCGATTTCCATCTGCCGACCTGCCTGCGTGGAAACATGTTCAGAAAGTTGAATGAGTCGCGCGGCATAGGCGAGCACCTGTGCGGTCTCAATGCCGGAGATTTCATCAAAGAACCAGGCGCAGCTGGTGTACATCAGCAGAGACTGGCGACAGATTTCCATGAGGCGCAGCGCGAGGCAGCGCTCGTCATCGTTGAGAGGATGCGTGGCTGTGCGGCTGAAAAATGCATTTTGATTTTCGCGGCTGCGGTCATGCAGAAGGGTGATGTATTCATCGCGGGCCTGCCACAGGTCGTGGTAGATGGCGGGCGCGGTGGAGAGAGCGAGGTCGGTGGCGGCATCGCGCAGCCAGTCGAGCGCATCGCGCAGCGGGCCGCGCCACTTCTGGTTCCATGTGGGATGGCCGGAGTTGCAGCCGCAATCCGAACGCCAGCGTTCAATGCCGTGGGCGCAACTCCATGAACTGTCTTCGACAACTTCGGCTTCAAAGGCCGGCGGAAATTTTTCCAGAAACTCGCCGTAGTTGGTCAGACTGGCAACGTCGCCCTGTTCGATGAGATGCAGCGCGTAGGAGAGCGCCATCTCGCCGTACTTGTGATGATGGCCGTAGCTTTCGCCGTCGGTGGCGACGTGGATTAAATGGCCGGTGACCTGTGTGTCGGGCACGGACGCGAATTCGCCGAGCAGGCGATTGGCGAAATTGTCGCCGGAGTTGAGCAGGCCTTCAAAAGCAATGGCGCGCGAGACCGGGCCGTTGTAAAAAAATACGGCGATGGAGCGACCGTTCTCGAGCGGCACACGATAGGTGCGAGTTGTGTCCACTGTGTCATTTGGAGTATCGGTCCACTTCGGGCCATCGTGCATGGGGCGAATGCGAGCGCACTGGTGCGGCGCGAGGATGGTGAACTGGATGCCTTCCTGCGCAAGAAGATCGAGCGTGGCACGATTGACGGCAGTCTCCGCCAGCCACATGCCTTCAGGCCGACGTTCAAAGCGGCGTTCAAAGTCTGCAATGCCCCAGCGGATTTGTGTGCGCGCATCGCGTTCGGTGGCCAGCGGCATGATGATGTGGTTGTAGACCTGCGCGATGGCCGAGCCGTGACCGTTGAAGCGGCTGCGGCTGATTGTGTCGGCCTGCAGGATGGCGCGGTAGGCCCGCGGCGCATATTCCTCCAGCCAACTGAGCAGCGTGGGGCCGGCATTGAAGCTGATGCGCGAATAATTATTGACGATGCGGGTAATTTGATTTTTTGTGTTGACGATGCGCGAGGCGCCGTTGGGCGCGTAACACTCCGCCGTGATGCGTTCGTTCCAATCGTGGTAGGGCGCGGCGGAGTCCTGCACTTCGACGGTTTCCAGCCACGGGTTCTCGCGCGGCGGCTGGTAGAAGTGGCCGTGGACACAGATGTACTTGCCATTGCTGATGTGCTTCATCTTCGTTTTGCCGCCGCCAGAATTTTTCTCTGTGGTCATCGGCAGTCTCCGCGTCTATCTGCTGCGATTGCGTGTACTGCACAAACACTGCCATTCCAGTATGAACCGTTTTATACGGATGAAATACTTGTATTGTGGATTAGACTGCAATTATGTCTAATCCATGGGAAATTATTGGCGCTATTGCTACAGCGGTAGCAGCTATAGGCTCGATTACTGCTCTATATTTTGAAATCAAAAATAGTCGAAAATCAAAAGCAGTTGATATAGTTCTCCAATTTGATTCAAAGTTTAATTCTGATGAATGGAGAGAACGACGAGCAAGAGCTGCTCGAGAAATCCGTCAAGGCACGTTGAATAATGAAGCAGAAAACATTCTTGATTTTTTTGAATCAATCGCATTTCTTACAGATGATAGGAAAGTTCTCGATAAAGAAACAATCTGGCATTATTTTTCATATTGGATTTTTAACTACTACGAATATATGTTGAAACGAATTGATGAACGACAAGCAAAGGATCCTACAATTTGGCAGGATTTAGCACCATTCGTTGCTAGTCTCCGTGAAATTCAGATGCAAAAAGCAAATCTAAATAACATACAAGAAACACATCCCGATTTGTCAGATTTAGAGAAGTTCTTGAATGAAGAAATCTCTGAAGGTGCGCCGAGGCATCGTTCAAGTATTGGTTGATTGACTCAAATTTGTTCGACGAGTCCGGCGCATAATTACAAATTCAAAATTAAAGAATTTTTCCGGCAGCAACGTCGCAGGCGCGCCACATGTACCAACTTGCGACGGAGCGCCAGGGACGCCAGCGTTCGGCGCGCTTCTCCATCTGCGCGGGTGTGGGAAGCAAATCGGGCGTGACTTTGTCTGTGGGTTTGAGGCCGAGATAGGTGAGCGCGAATCCTTTGCGAACGCCGTAATCGTTGACGGGCAGAACATCGGCGCGGCCCATGCGGAAGATGAGCAGCATCTCCACGGTCCAGCGACCGATGCCGCGGACCTGCGTGAGGTGCTCGATGATGTCGTCGTCGGACATGCGGCGGAGTTTTGTCATCGGCGGGACAATGCCGGTGATGGTTTTCTGCGCGAGATCGCGAAGTGCAAGTGTCTTGTTGCCGGAGAGACCGACGCCGCGCAGTTGCGCATCCGGTGCGGCGAGGAGCAGATCGGGCGAGGGATGGATGCCGCCGAAGCTTTCAATCATGCGGGCGTGGATGGTGGCTGCGGCTTTGCCATGCAATTGCTGATAGACGATGGACTCAGCAAGCGCTTCAAAAGTGGATTGCGCAGAGGCCAGGCGCAGGGTGAAGTCGCCGGCGCGGTCAATGAGGCGGGCGAGTTTTGGGTCTGCAGCGCGGAGTGCACGAAGAGCGGCGCGAGTGTCATACGCAGGGGGACGAGTGAGGGAACGACGCGTGGTCATAAGTGAAGAACAGTGTACGCCGCTGAATAAAAAAATCTGTGCGATATTCGACGAGTTGTGCGTTTGTGTTCGAGCCGGTTGCAGGGAAGATGGAAAAATAGGACAAGGTTGGACGCAATTTTAAATGTGCAGCAATGACGCGGGTAGGAAATGGGTTGGGCAAGTTCTGTAAGAGGAAGGATGCGGGCGGAGAGTGGGCTGTGGAAGAAAGGTGCTGGAATTCGTGTTTGGATTGCGTTACAACAACTGTGAGTCCAATCACTGCAATTCCAAAGATTTAGGTTTAGAATTTGGTTGACAAGGGTGTGTGTTCCGCATGGCAAGAAGCGGGCACAACCACGTTCGCAGTGTCGGCAGTGAAATAAACACATTTTGAAGTAACTGACGCAGAGGAAGCAGGGACGCATTCATGGCCCAGATTTTTGACCGTAGCGCCAACGCTCTTGCCCGGATGAGCCTGGTCCTGACCGGACTGCTCATCATCGGCCTGGGGTTGACGCTGGATGAGTTGCAGCGTTCGCCCTGGGTGACGCGGCAGGGACAGCGCGCGGAGCAGCCGGTACCGTTCAGCCACAAGCACCATGTACAGGGCCTGGGGTTGCAGTGCCAGTACTGTCACACCACGGTGGAGAAATCCAGCTACGCCGGCATACCGCCGACCAAGACCTGTATGAACTGTCATGCGCAGATCTGGACCAACGCGGACCTGCTGGAGCCGGTGCGGCACAGCTGGGCGACAGGTGAATCGATTCCGTGGATTAAGATCCACGACCTTCCTGATTATGTTTACTTCAATCATTCCATCCACGTGAACAAGGGCATTGGCTGC
>CAIZGA010000674.1 GCA_903932385.1 uncultured Acidobacteriota bacterium | reverse complement strand
GTCGTCTGCGTGCCGGGCGCTTCGATGCGGTTTGGATCCACGGCTACCATACCGCCAATGCATTGCATGTGATGATTGCTGCGCGGCTGCTGGGTATCCCGGTGCTGCTGCGCACTGACTCCTGGCTGGCGGACCGTCCGCGCACGGGAATGCGTCGGTTGCTGAAGCAGGCATTTTTTACCGCGCTCAAGCAGCTGGTGCGGGCAACGCTTTCTTCCGGCACGTTGAATGACGAGTACTGGCAGCATTATTTCGGCAAAGACTTTCCCCGCTTCCTGCTGCCATACAGCGTGGACAATGATTTCTTTGAGCAACGCGCTGCCGCGGCGGCCCCGCAGCAGGCGGCATTGCGAAAAGAATTAGGGATCGAATCTAATCGCCCGGTGATACTTTTTGCATCCAAGCTACAGAAACGCAAGCACTGCATGGATTTGGTGGAAGCGTTTCTGCAAATGCGCGAGGATGTGCAACCGCAGCCGTACCTGCTGATTATCGGCGATGGCGAAGAGCGTGCCGCCATTGAGGCGCGGATTGCCGAAGCAGGCGATGCCGGCCGCAAAAACATCTTCATGCTGGGCTTCCGCAACCAGAGCGAACTGCCCAGCTATTTTGATTTGTGTCGCGTTTTTGTTCTGCCGGCCCGGCATGAACCGTGGGGCCTGATAGTAAATGAAGTGATGAACGCCGGCCGCGCCGTGATTGTGACCGATGAAGTGGGCGCCGCGCCGGACCTGGTGGAGAACAACGTCAATGGTTTTGTGGTTCCAGTCCGCGATGTGAAGGCATTGGCAAAAGCATTGCGCGATGTGCTGTCCAATCCGGAGACGGCAGTGCAGATGGGAGCGAAATCGCTCGAACGTATTCGGCACTGGGGCTTTGCAGAAAATGTTGCAGGAATGAAGGCGGCGCTGGATTGGCTGCGCAGTGGACACAGGAGCGCCACTCCATGATGATTAATTCAAGCTGGGTCGAGGAGAGCCGTTAGCGCGATGAGTCCGAACGACAACCCCATTTCCGGCCTGCGTATTCTACAGGTCATCTCCACACTAGACCCTGCCATGGGCGGACCGGCGGAGTCCGTGCGCCGCATCGTGGAAAATTATGCGCCGTTGGGCAATGCCGGCGAAGTGGTCACGCTGGACAGGCCCGATGCGCCATACCTGAATGACATCGACATCACTGTACATGCGCTGGGGCCCGGCCATTTGAAGTATGCCTTTGCGCCGCGCCTGATTCCCTGGCTCAAAGCCAATGGCGATCGCTTTGACGGCGTCATTATCCACGGACTGTGGCAGTACCACGGCTTCGCTGTATCCAAAACATTTTCCGGCAAAAAGCCATACGCCGTTCTGGTCCACGGCATGTTGGACCCGTGGTTCAAACGCGCCTATCCGCTGAAGCATTTGAAGAAGTGGATCTACTGGCTTCTGGCAGAGTACTGGGTGCTGCGCCACGCGCATCGCGTTCTGTTCACCACAGAGGCAGAGCAGCGGCTGGCCGATGAGAGTTTCAGTCTGCACAAGTGGAACGGCAAAGTGATTCCCTACGGCGCGCAGATCCCTGCCGGCGACCCCGAACAGATGAAGGCTACCTTCCGCGCATCCATGCCACAACTGGAAGGCAAACGATTCTTGCTGTTCCTCGGACGCATCCATCCCAAAAAAGGCTGCGACATGCTGCTGGATGCATTTGCCGCCATCGCCAACCTGGACCCCGACCTGCATCTGGTGATTGCCGGTCCGGACAAAACCGGTTGGCGCACCGAACTGGCTGCACGCGCGAAGAAGATGAAAATTGCCGAACGCGTGCACTGGCCGGGCATGCTGACTGGCGACACGAAGTGGGGAGCCTTCTATAGTTGCGACGCGTTTGTGCTGCCTTCGCATCAGGAAAATTTCGGCATCGCCGTGGCGGAAGCGATGGGCTGCGGCAAGCCGGTGTTGCTGGCTGATAAGGTCAACATCTGCGATGCAGTAGCAGCGGACAATGCCGGGCTGGTGGAACCGGACACGCCCAAAGGCACCCTGAGCCTGCTGAGGCGCTGGATGAAGCTGGATGAAGCGCAACGCGCCGAGATGGGACGCAATGCCCTGGCCTGCTTCAGCAACCGTTTTGATATGCGCGAAAACGCGCGGCAGATTGTGAAAATGTTTGCCGAAGTGGCGGCGCAGCACAAGGTGGCGGAGAAAGTATGATTTCCGTTCTTATCCTGACGCGCAATGAACAGCAGGACCTGCCCGGGTGCCTGGCGTCCGTGGTGTGGTCGGATGATGTGCATGTGCTCGACTCCAACAGCACGGACCTGACGGTGGGGATTGCGAAGAACTTCGGCGCGCATGTTGTCCAGCGCGAGTTCGACAACTGGGCCAGCCATCAGAACTGGGCGCTGAAAAATATTCCCTTCAAACATCCGTGGGTCTTCTATCTGGATGCGGATGAACGCGTGACGACGGAGCTGCAGCAGCATCTGCTGGCGGCTGCCGATGCGCCGGGCGATGCCATTGCCTTCCGCGTGCAGCGGCGCGATTTTTATCTGGGTCGCTGGCTGAAGCATGTGCAGGCATCGCCTTATTACATGCGGCTGTTTCGCCCGGAGAAGATGCGCTACGAACGGCTGGTGAATCCCATTTCAATTCCCGATGGGCCGGTCGGTCTGGTCAGTGGATATCTTGACCACTTCCCCTTCAGCAAAGGCGTTGGCTTCTGGCTGGAGCGGCACAATAACTACAGCCGCTTTGAAGCCGAACAGATTCTGGCCAACCGCGCTGCGCATGCGAAGTTCAGCCTGTGGAGTGCGTTGTTCGAACGCGACTTCAACAAGCGCCGCCATCACCAGAAGGAATTGTTCTACAGTCTGCCGCTGCGACCGCTGCTGAAATTTTTTCTACTGTATGTGGCGAAGGGTGGATTTCTGGATGGCCGCGCCGGGCTGACCTATTCCATTCTGCAATCCTTCTACGAATACATGATTGTGCTGAAGACACGCGAGCTGGAAGCGAAACGCTAGACCAGCTCAACGCGCATCAACAATTCTTTCAGGACAACTTCACGCGCATGTCGCCGCCGGTCATCTGCTTGGGCTGCGGGATGCCGAGTAGGCTGAGCATGGTTGGAGAAATATCGCGCAGTGCACAGCCTTCACGCACGCCGACTTTCTTTCCCTGATCGGTAACCAGAATGAACGGCACCGGGTTGGTGGTGTGCGCGGTATGCGGGCCGCCGGTGACGGGGTCCACCATCAACTCCGCGTTGCCGTGGTCGGCGGTGATGAGCCACGCGCCGCCATTCTGCTGGATGGCCTGATAGATGCGGCCGAGTTGCGTGTCCACGGTCTCCACCGCTTTGATGGTCGGCTCCAACTTGCCGGAGTGGCCCACCATGTCGGCATTGGCAAAATTCACCACGACCACATCGAAGGCAGTATCTTCAATTGCTTTGATGACGGTGTCTGCAATTCCTTCGGCAGACATTTCCGGTGCCAGGTCATACGTGGCAACTTTTTTCGAGGGCACCAGCACGCGGTCTTCACCGGGAAATGGTTTCTCAATGCCACCGTTGAAGAAGTAGGTCACGTGCGCATATTTTTCCGTCTCAGCCACACGCAGATTGCGGAAATTTTCCTGCGCCATCACATTCGCCAGCAGGTTCTCCATCGACTCCGGCAGGATGACCATCGGCAGCGTGAAGTTTTTGTCGTACTGCGTCATGCAGATGTAGAGCAGATCTTTCGGCACCGTTGCGCGCGGAATTTCCAGATCGAGTTCTTCCGCTTTCGGCAACTCCATGCCGTTCGCTTTGGTGAAGTTGCTGTTGCGGGCCAGCACGCGGGTAATCTGGCGGGCGCGGTCTGCGCGATAGTTGAAGTTGATGCAGACATCTTCATCCTGAATCAAACCAGCCGGTTTGCCCGCCGCATTCAAGCAGACAAACGGGATGATGAATTCATCGGTGACACCGTTGTTGTAGCATTCCTTCACGCGGGTAATCGGGTCGGCATAGGCTCCGCCTTCGGCCACACCCTTCACCATTGCGTCATAGGCCTTCAGTTCGCGTTCCCAACGCAGGTCGCGGTCCATCGCATAATAACGGCCGCTGACGCTGGCGATTTCGCCCACGCCATACTCGGCCATCTTCTGCTGCAACTTCAGCAGATAGTCGGCACCGCTGTTGGGCATGGTGTCGCGGCCATCCATAAACGCATGTACGTAGACACGCGAGAGCCCCTGCTGCTTGGCCATCTTCAGCAACGCATAGAGATGGTTCTGGTGCGCGTGCACGCCGCCGTCGGAGAGCAGGCCCATCAGGTGCAGTGCGCGGCCGGTGGAGTGGGCGCGATGCATCGCAGCCACCAGCACTTCATGCTTGAAAAAATCACCGTTGGCAATCAGCGCGTCAATGCGCGTGATGTCCATGTGCACAATGCGGCCGGCACCGATGTTCAGGTGGCCGACTTCACTGTTGCCCATCTGGCCATCGGGCAGGCCGACGAAATGTTCGCTGGCGCGAATGATGGTGTTGGGATACTCGGCCAGCAATTTGTCATACGTCGGCTTGCGCGCGAGTGCGATGGCGTTGGCCTTGGTCTCGGCGCGGTATCCCCAGCCGTCAAGAATGGTCAGAACGAGTGGCTTCTTTTTCGACATTGTCGCTGCTTACTCCCCGAAGTTGACGCTGTCGAGGCCCATGAATTCGGCGGACTGGCCGAGCTCTTCCTCAATGCGCAGCAGCTGGTTGTACTTGGCGATGCGGTCGGTACGCGATGCCGAGCCGGTCTTAATCTGTCCGGCGCCGGTGCCGACGGCGAGGTCGGCGATGAAGGTGTCTTCCGTTTCGCCAGAGCGGTGCGAGATGACCGCCGTGTAGCCATAGCGACGCGCCAGTTCGATGGCGTCCAGCGTTTCGCTGACCGTACCAATCTGGTTCACCTTGATGAGGATTGAATTGCCTACATTCTCATCAATGCCGCGCTGCAGGCGTTCGGTGTTGGTTACGAACAAATCATCGCCAACCAACTGAACGAAATCACCAATCTGTTTGGTCAGCAGCTTCCAGCCGTCCCAATCATCTTCCGCCAGGCCGTCTTCCAGGGAAACGATGGGGTACTGGCGAATCCAATTCTCCCAGTACGCAACCATTTCGGCGCTGGTCTTTTCACTCTTGTCGGACTTCTTGAAAACGTACTTGGCTTTTTCCTTGTCGTAGAATTCGCTGGATGCGGGATCGAGTGCGATGCAGATGTCTTCGCCCGGCTTGTAACCGGCCAGCGTGATGGCTTCAAGAATCAACTCGATAGCTTCAGAGTTTGACTTGAGCGACGGCGCGAACCCGCCTTCATCGCCGACTGCGGTGTTGTAGCCCTTCTTCTTCAGTACGCCCTTCAGCGTGTGGAAGGTCTCCGCGCCCCAGCGCAAAGCATCGGCAAATGTTTCTGCACCGACCGGCATCACCATGAACTCCTGGAAGTCCACATTGCTGTCTGCGTGCGAACCGCCGTTGATGATGTTCATCATGGGCGTGGGCAGGATTCGTGCATTGACGCCGCCGATGTAGCGATACAGCGGCAGTTTGAGGGCATCGGCAGCGGCGCGCGAGGCGGCCATGGAAACTGCGAGGATCGCATTGGCGCCCAGCTTGCCTTTGTTCGGCGTGCCGTCGAGCGCAATCATGGTGGCATCAATCAGACGCTGGTTGGCTGCATCCATGCCGATGAGTTCCGGCGAGATGATGCTCTCAACATTTTCCACTGCATGCACAACGCCTTTGCCGAGATAGTAGCTCTTGTCGCCATCGCGCAACTCCACGGCCTCATGCTCTCCGGTGGAAGCGCCGCTGGGTACCGCAGCGCGGCCAAAGGCACCGCCATCCAGCAGAACATCGGCTTCAACGGTAGGATTTCCGCGGGAATCAAGAATCTCGCGTGCGTGGATGGAAACAATCTCAGTCATAACTCTCCTATGTCGGGCGTCGCCCGGTGTGTCAATCGATTGCGAAAATCCGGAGGCACCCAGCGAACCGGTGGATCCAAGCGTGATGCGATGCCGAAGCCGTTGCTCCAGCGTGGGCCTGCGGTCTACCGGAACTGCGTGACCGCCGGCGCCGGAAATAGAATGCACCCAGTCGGCCATGGTTGTTCAAACCAGAAACAAAATCAATATCTATAGGATACCTGATGCGCCGCATACACGTGTCCCGGCAACTGTGGACACGCACATACAGGCATCAGCCTACGATTTGTTGATGTATCTGCGGTTATTTTTTCGCTTTATCTGCCAGCGTGATGGCAAAAGTTTGCGTGGCATTGCCGCGAAGCACCT
>CAIZGA010000673.1 GCA_903932385.1 uncultured Acidobacteriota bacterium | reverse complement strand
TCGTCGTCCACGGCGTTGCAGACCAGAGCGGCCGCATGATTGCCCTGCGCGCCTACCTTGCCTATCGCAAGTCGCGCGGCTTTGCCGTCTCGCTCCGCTCCATGCGCCTCTCTACGGAGATGCGTACCGCCTGCGTAAATTTTGTGCAGGCCTCCAAAATTACCGGCCCTTTCCATTTCGATCTGCTGCAGTCTGCGCAAAGCGGCCGCATCTATTTCCTTGAAGTCAACGTCCGTCTCGGCGGCACCACGGCCAAGGTCATCCGCATGGGTTATGACGAACCCATGTTGATGCTCAAGAGCTTCGGCATCTCCACGCCGGTGGATGTTCCTTTGCCCGGCAAGTTCCAGCAGAACGTCACCGGCAAGCGCCTCGCCCTGGCGCATCTGGTCGATGCCCTCTGCAAACGCAAAGACCCGCTCAGCTATCCGCAGAAGAGCTGGACCTCCGATGTCTTCTCCGCACTCTGGGAAGCCATCACCGTTCCCGACGTTTTGTTCAATCTGCGCGATGTGCGCGGCAGCCTCTGGTACATGCTGCGCGTCAATCGCCCGGCCAAGCCGGCGGCACAAAAATCAGCCATATAGTCCAGAAATATCGTCCGTAAGTTAGAGACGTGACCTCGTCGGCATTCCATCGCCGGCGAGATTTTTTTTGCGCGCCAGAAAATATATCCTGCCAACCAGCGAACTTCCCGCAATCCCCACCGTCTATAGTGACAGTGATTCCTTTTGCCCCACTCTTTTGCTAGGAGCTTCGCATGAAACACTTTCAGTTCGCCCACCTTCGGTATTCTGCGACCCAGGCTTGCAAGGCCTTGGGTATCGCCCTTTGCGCATTGGCTCTTGTCGGTACCTCGTCGACGGCAGCCATGGCTCAAGCCCCGCAACCCGCTCCGCAAGCCGCGCAAACTCCGGCACCTCCGCCGCCTCGCGCCCACATGCGTCCTGCAGATTTTCAAGACCGCCGCGGCCCCAACGGTATGCGGCCCGGCATGCAGCCCGGTCTTGAAGAAGGCATTCGCGGCGGCCTGGCCATGGGATACATCCGTCCCATTCCCGGCGCCCCGTACAGTGCCACCATCAACCAGTCCCACTCGCAGACTCTGGCCGGCGGCGTCACCATCGCGCATTCGCACTCTGTCAATGTCGCCCGTGACTCGCAAGGCCGCATCCGCGTAGAGACAACCATCACGCCCCGCCCGCGTCCGCAGCACGCCGCGGCTGCCGGTGCTCCGGCTGCGAAATCCGCCGCTCCCGCGCCCAGAAAAGTCGTCGTCGTGTATGACCCTGTCGCCGGCACCATCACCCGCTGGAACGATGCCAGCAAGACGGCCATCGTCACTCCCATGCCTCGCCCCGGCATGCGTGGATATGAGATGCGTGGCCGCCAGCAGTTCGGTCATGGTCAATTCGGCCGCGGCGGCGAGCGTGGCAACTTCGGTCGCCAGCAGGCCTGGGGTCGTGGCGGCCCGAATCACCCCGGCATGGGCCCCAGAGGCGAAATGGCTCGCGGTGAGGTCGCCAAGTCCGACCTCGGCAAGAAGACCGTCGATGGCGTCTCCGCCACCGGTGAAAAAGTCACCCACACCATCGCCGCCGGCACAGTCGGCAATGACAAGCCCATCGTCAGCACGCATGAGCGCTGGCTCTCGCCCGACCTGAAGATTGTCCTCTCCGACAAAAATTCCGATCCCTTCCGCGGCTCTAGTTCTGTGGAAGTCGCCAACCTCAGTGCCAGCGAACCCGCAGCCGACCTCTTCAAAGCGCCCGCCGACTACACCGTCCACGACTTTGGAATGCGTGGCGGCCCGCGTGGCAACTTCGGTCCCGGTCGCGGCGGCCCCGGTGGTCCCAGTGGCTTCGGCCAGCGCGGTCCCGGCAACGGCGGCACCAATGGCAACGGCTGGCAGGGTCGCAATCGCCCCGCCCCGCCACAGCAGAATGCAGCCCCGCCTGCACCGCCGCAAAACTAACCCGCTATCGCAAAAAACGCCGAAGATTTTTCTTCGGCGTTTTTCTTGCTCCGCATTCAGCGAAATTTTTATAACTTCTTTGCAAATCAGCCACAACTATCCCGCCGTGGATGGTTTTATAAAGTCACAGACGCAACAGGGCTTCTTGTTACCCGACTGAGCTTCCTCGCCCATCTGGGTTTCTTCGTCCATCGCTTCCATATTCCTCCGGAGTATCATCCTCCGGAACAGGAACGTCCATCCAGCTGCACCGTAGAGGGGGAGTTCAGTTTGTTTGCATCGATTCGCAGGTATCTCCGTGCAGTCCCCGTTCAGGTTTGGATGGTTCTGATTGCGCTGGCCCTCCGCATGGCCGTCATCCCCTTTGACACGATTGAAAATCTGATGGACGCCAATCATATCCACGCCTGGGAACCGGGCAACGTCGCCGAGTCCATCCTCGCCGGCCACGGTTTCGGCAGCTCCTTCCTCTCCAATCAACTCGCCGCCAGCTTTCCTCCCGTCTATCCGTACATTGTCGTCGCCTTCTTCTACGTCTTCGGGATCCACACCGCGCAATCCATCTTCGCCATCCACACTTTCGATTGCCTCCTCAGCGCGCTCGCCTGCATCCCAATTTTTCTTTTCACCCGCAACACCTTCGGCCCACGCGTGGCCAAGTGGGTTGCGTGGACGTGGGTCTTCTTCCCCTACGCCATCTACTTCTCCGCCGCCTGGGCCTGGTCCACCAACATCCTTCTCTTCTGCCTCTGCTGGCTCATCTATCTCGCGCAGAAGCTGGAGAAATCTTCCAGCCTCCGCCTCTGGGCTGGCTTCGGCCTGCTTGCCGGATTCACCGGCCTCGACGAACCTTCCGTATTCGTCGTCACATCCTTCATGATGGCCTTCGCCATCCTGCGTCTCATCCTCGCCAGGAAGCGTTGGTTCATGCAGGGACTCGTCGCCTCGCTGGTGCTGGTCGCCACCATCACGCCGTGGCTCATTCGCGATGAAGTTGTCTTCCACCGCTTTATTCCCATCCGCGGCAACATGGGGCTGGAAATGTATATGGGCAACAACGGCCAGAATCTCCGCTGGACCAGCGACGATTTGAATCCGCTGCACAATCAGCAGGAACTGGACGAATACACCCGCGTCGGCGAAGTCGCCTACATGGACCACAAGGCCGCACAGGCCCACGCCTACATTGCTGCACATCGCGGATGGTATGTAAAAATGTGCATTCGCCGCGCCGTCTATATGTGGACCGGTTTCTGGAGCTTCAATCCCGCCTACCTCGCAGAAGAGCCGATGGATCCGTACAACATTCCCTTCGCCACCTGCTTCACGCTCACGGGTCTGGTGGGATTATTTTTCCTCTGGC
>CAIZGA010000672.1 GCA_903932385.1 uncultured Acidobacteriota bacterium | reverse complement strand
TCCGACCATCCGTTAATTCAGCAACAAAATCTGGATAAAAGTAGTCTGTGGAAGTTGGCAACCAAAATGATTGCTTACTTTGCCTCTCTATATTTCTTACCCAATATTTCACGCTGGGATTTGAATCCAACATTAAGGCACAAGTAAATTCCTCTGCGGTTCTGCCTGATGCGGTTTTTTCTTTCAAATCATGTATTACTGGGTAGTAATGTTTTTGGAACTCATAACTACCCCTATATAAACTTCTTGCGGCGTACTCGCCTGACTTATATTGAAAACTAAAAAACTTAATCTCGTCTTGACCTGCAATTTGCATCTTGGGCAGACTGGATTGAAATCCAGCACTACAAACTTCTCATTGCATCGGTTGCACAACCTTTCGGCGGGAGCAAGAATAATCTCCAACTGCAGAGGCTCCCACTCTGAATCACGCACGATTGAATCAAAGCAAAACTGCAGCGAGCCGGCATCCACCGCTGCCATGGATCCAATCCGTACGCCAACCTTCAGCGCGTGCGTTCCCGGCCGCTGGTCCAGTTCCGCCTGGATCGCGTTCAGGATGGATTCCGCTATGGACAACTCATGCATAAAAGCTCCTCAGCAAATCCTCGGCAGCTGGTCGCCGGAAAGCATTTCAACAATTCGGTCCGTGCCGAAGCTGGTGCGCATCACCACGCGCCCGGGACGAGTCGCCGTCACCGTGCCAATCGCCTGCGACTGCGCCCCAGCTTCCACCGATCGCATTGCGTTCAACGCGGCCTCGGCATCTTCCGGGGCAACAATGGCAATCATCTTGCCTTCGTTGGCCACGTACATTGGGTCCAATCCAAACAGTTCGCAAACTCCGCGCACGGCTTCAGCCACCGGTATGCTGCGTTCTTCCACTGCCATGCCCACCCGCGCCGAAGCGGCAATTTCATTCAACGCGCTGGAGAGTCCGCCGCGTGTCAGGTCGCGCATCGTGCGCAAGCCCGGCGCTGCTTTGCGAACCGCGCGGCACAGTTCCGTCAGCGGCGCCGTGTCGCTCTTCAAATCTCCGCCCACCTGCAGGCCTTCACGTTGCGCAAGAATCGTCACGCCATGCTCGCCAATCGGCCCACTCAGCAAAATGCGGTCGCCCGCGCGAACATTCATCGGACCCAGATTGACGCCCTCTGGAATCACGCCAATGCCAGCCGTCGTGATGAAGAGCTGGTCGCCGCTGCCCTTCTCCACAACTTTCGTATCGCCGGTGACAATGCTGACGCCTGCATGACGCGCCGCCGCCGCCATCTGTTCCACCACTTTGCGCAGCGTCTCCAGCGGCAATCCTTCTTCCAGAATGAAGGCCGCGCTCAGGTATTGCGGCTCCGCGCCGCCAACGGCAAGATCATTCACTGTGCCGTAGACCGCCAACTCGCCAATGCCACCGCCGGGAAAGAACAGCGGCTTCACTACATAGGAGTCCGTAGAAAATGCCACGCGTCCCGCAGCCAGTGTGAACGACGCCTGATCATTTAATTCATTCAGCACCGGGTTGCCAAAAGCCGGCAGAAATATATCGCGCATCAACTCGGCGGAAAGCTTACCGCCGCTGCCATGCCCCATCACAACATGCGACTTCACCGGCAACGGCAGCGGGCAGGCGAGCGAAGTAATCTCTGGTGTGCTCATGCGCCCTCCCCGGAAGAAACCGCTTCCTCATCCGCTTCGCCGCTATGCCGCCGGTACAGATAGTACGCAGCGCATGCGCCTTCATTCGACACCATCGGCGCACCCAACGGAGACTCCGGCGTACAGCGCGTTCCAAAAGCCGAGCACTGCTTCGGCTTTGCCAGCCCCTGCAGAATCAGGGCGCTGATGCACTCCTTCGGCTCGTCCACCTTGATGTCCGTCAAATTAAAACGTATCTCTGCGTCGAACTCGCGATAGGCCTCGCTCAGCCGCATACCGCTTTTTGGCGCCTCGCCTAGCCCACGCCATTTGCGGTCGCATACTTCAAACACCTCGGCAATAAGTTCCTGCGCCTTCTTGTTGCCGTCTTCGCGCACGCTGCGGCTGTACTGGTTTTCCAGTTCAGCACGACCTTCTTCCAGTTGCGCCGCCAGCATTACGATGGCTTCCATCAGGTCCACCGGCTCAAAGCCGCCAATCACAATCGGCACCTTGTACTTGTTCACCAGGTACTCGTATTCCGATGTGCCCATGATGGCGCAAACATGGCCCGGCGCAATCAGTCCCTGCACGCGATTGCTGGGGGAGGACAACAGCATCTCCACCGCCGGCGGCACCAGCACGTGCGATGAAAGCAGTGAAAGATTTTTCAATCCCAGCCGCTTGGCCTGCCATGCCACCATTGCATTCGCGGGTGCTGTGGTTTCAAATCCCACGCCAAAGAAAACAACTTCGCGCGTCGGGTTCTCGCGCGCAATCTTTATGCTGTCCATCGGCGAGTACACCATACGCACATCGCCGCCCAGCGCCTTCACATGCAGCAGGTCGGTCTTCGATCCCGGCACGCGCATCATGTCGCCGTAGGAAACCAGAATGGTTTCCGGCCGCTCTGCCAACGCTATGGCCTTGTCGATGATCTCCACCGGCGTCACGCATACCGGACAGCCCGGTCCGTGCACCATCTCCATGCCCGCCGGCAGCAGCTCATCGATGCCGTAGCGCACCAGTGTGTGCGTCTGCCCGCCGCAAACTTCCATCAGCACCCAGGGGTGTTTGGCAATCTGCTGCAGGCGCGCAAGTTGTGTGCGGAATAAACGTTCATCACGGTACTCGTCAAGATACTTCATGACGACTCTCCGTCGCGGGGCATAGCCTCCCCGCTATGTGGGATTTTTTCAGAATCAATCTTCGGTGGCCGAGCGTCATCAGGAAATCCCGCCAGCTCGCCTTCCAGCATGCCGGCCATTTCCATGTACTCGTAGTTCTGCCGCGCTTCCGCAGCATCTATCTGTGTGATTGCGTAGCCAACATGCACCAGCACGTACTCGCCCACATTGGCTTCCGGCAGCAAATCCATGCAGACACCTTTTACGATGCCGCCGAACTGTACCTTGCCCAGTAGGATGCCGTCTGCTTCACTTTTTTCAATCAGCTTGCCTGGGATAGAAAGACACATCGTATTACCTCACCTCTTAAATTCTTTCCCATTTGCAGCCGCGTGCATTCGCAGTGTTCGTTTTCTTTCTCTGTCCCCCTACTGAATCGTGCATTCCTCAGTAGATGCTCTGCCCTGCCCGGCAATTGCAAATTGATTCAACTCCTCGGTAATTAAATCCACTGCCTTCTCTGCAGCTTTCTTGATCTCTTCGGTCAAATCCAGAGAGATGGGCTGCTTCGGATCGATGGTGATGGCGTACAAAATCACTTCGCAATCCCCGCCGAGAATGTAAAACACGTCCAGCAAGTCCTTCACGCCAATATCATGTGCGGTCAGCGTCGGCGGATAGTCGCTCGAGAAGCGCGGTGTGGTTCTGGTCACCGTGCCAATTTCGTTTCCGTCCGCCGCCGCGTCAATCATCACCACTCGATTGGCACTCTGCAGGTTTTCCAACAGAATGAAGCCGCCGGTGCCGCCGTCCAGGCACTCCACGTCCGCCGGCAGCTTGCGCTTCTCCAGCGTGCGGACCACATGTACGCCCACGCCTTCGTCACCCATGATGACGTTGCCCAGGCCCAGCACCAGCGTCTTGAATTCACTCTGCATTAGTGTCCACTCGTGTTCTTTTTGAATTTCCAGCCGCTGATCATGGCGGAAATCTCGCCACGGCCCTCGACCACGTCGTCGTAGATTGTCAGGTACACATGCACAATCACGAACAGCACAAAAATCCACAGGAACGTATGGTGCCAGAAGCGCACGCCTGCATCGCCGCCAAATATCGGAACAATCCAGTTGAAGATGTGCGTGATTTTGGCATCACTGTTGCTGCCGTACAGTGCCAGTCCCGTCACCGTCTGGAAGATGAACGCAAGAAACATACCGAAGTAGCTGGAGGCGGCCATGGTGTTATGACCCATGTACGTCTTGCCATGCTTCTTCACTTGCAGCATCTCCACCAGCAGCGTGTCTTTGATGTTTTCAAAGTGCTGCTTGGTGTGCGGAATAAAGTTCTCCCACCGCGCGTACTGGTTTCCGGCGAAGGCCCAGTACAACCGGCCCAGCGTCACAAACACATAAACAAACGCGCAGAGGAAATGGATGAAGCGCACCGAGCCGAACCAGTACAGCTGGTACGACTCGTTCGCGTAGAAGATACGTTGCGGCGCACCAATCAGGTAGCCCGTGACACATAGCCCCACCAGGACGATTGCATTCACCCAGTGGTACACACGCACCGGTACTTCCCACACGTAGATGCGCTTGAAGTTGGCCGGTTGCGCAGTTCCGGCCGGAGCCAAATTGCCAGCGCCAATTACAGGAGCACTCATAGCGATCACTCGAAGGTTACGCGGCTAAGGTGACGGCCTTGTGGATCGTACAGATGTACGGCACAGGCCAGGCACGGGTCAAAGGAATGGATGGTGCGAATGATTTCCAGAGGCTCCTGCAGGTTCGCTACCGGAGTTCCGATCAGCGCTTCCTCAAATGAAGAACGCTGTTCCTTCGCATCGCGCGGCGACCCGTTCCAGGTCGTCGGCACCACCAGCTGGTAGTTGTCGATCGCTTCATCCTTGATTTTGATCCAATGGGCCAGCGCACCACGTGGTGCCTCCACCAGACCAACACCTTCGGCTTCCTTG
>CAIZGA010000671.1 GCA_903932385.1 uncultured Acidobacteriota bacterium | reverse complement strand
GTGGCTTCTGCTCGGACTCCGAAGGCGTCATCAAGTATGACCCGCAGGGCGGCACCAACTGCACACTGCCGGTTCAGTAACGCATCATGTCACTCAACATGAATTCGAAAATATACAGGCTGCGTGTGATTCTTCTGCTCGCAGCCTTTCTCATTCCTGTCGCACTCCGCGCCCAATCCCCTACAGCCCTGCAACTCGCCGCGCTGGTCGATGCCCACTACAACCACATCACCACGCTGCGTGAACAATTCACTGAGCGCTTCACCGGCCTCAATCTCAACCGCACAGAGTCCGGCCAACTCACGCTGAAGAAGCCCGGCCGCATGCGTTGGGACTATGATTCGCCCACCGGCAAGACCTTCGTCATGGATGGAAAGTACGCCTGGTTCTTCTCCCCCGGCGATGCCGAGGCACAACGCGTCCCCGCCAGCAAGCTCGACGACATGCGCTCTCCCATCCGCTACCTGCTGGGCCACGCCCATCTGGAAAAAGAACTCACGCAGATTGCCATTGCCTCTGTACCCAACGGTTACCGACTGACCGGCATTCCCAGGCAAGGCGCCGCCAATGTCCGCCTGATTACCCTCACCGTAACCGCCACTGGCGAACTAATCTCGCTCCGCATTGAACAGACCGACGGCACAGTTACTGAATTTAGTTTCAGCAAGATGCAGGAAAATATTCCACTGAAAGATTCAACTTTCCTCTTCACCCCACCCGACGGCATTCCAGTCGTGGATTCGATGCCGCCTATCTAAACCTGGCCTCAGGAATCCTGCATCCCCCACCCCTTCGGCAGCATCGAATCTCTGTATATGTAAACGGATGTGGTACGTGTGGCGATTTGTCTCCTTGCGCCACCGTACCCACCGTCATACACTGGTGTAGACAGATTCCCACCCGAGGTTAATGACATGGCAACCGTCACCGGCACTCCTGAAGTCGTCACAGCAGCCCCCACACTTCCGCTCAACCTTACGCCACAGGCCATCACCAAGGTCCGCGAGATTATGGCCACGCAGGATCCCATCCCTGCCGGTCTTCGCATCGGTGTTGCTGGCGGCGGCTGTTCCGGCTTCCAGTACTCCATGGCCTTTGAGAACGCTCCCGGCATGATGGACAAGACCTTCACCTTCGACAACCTCAAGGTCTTCGTGGACGCGACCTCGCTGATGTACCTGAACGGCTGCGTGGTCGATTACGTCGAGACCCTCGAAGCCGCCGGCTTCAAGTTCGAGAACCCCAACGTTAAGAGCACCTGCGGCTGCGGTTCCTCCTTCAGCGTCTAAACATTCGTCTCTCCCTAAAAGCAGAAAGCCCGCCGGCATCTTTGCCAGTGGGCTTTTCTCTTGCTCGAAATACTTTACTGTTGCGGACTGGTTGTCGTTCCGCCGCCGCTGCCTGAGTTGGTTCCGCTGTTGATGCCGCCGAAGCTGCTGCCGCTACTATTCCCAAATCCATTGGAATTGCCCAGGCCGTTGGAGAAGCTCGAACTCGAGCCGCCGAAGTTGCTCACCGAATTGCTGCCCACACTGCCGCCGGTCATACCGCCGCCCATGCCCGCGTTGTTCATCATCTCCACCCGCGGATCATAAAAAAACTCCCAATCCTTATAGTGGTCCTTCTCATGCACTGTGATGATGGACTGGCCTTCCTTCATGCTGGAAACGCCGATAATCGGCCCGCCACCGCCACCTGCAAAACTGGTAGCAGACTGGCTGCTGATGCCTCCGCCAAGGCTCGACGTACCCGAACCTGAGCTACCGTTCGTGCCAGAGCCGCTACTGTCCGTGCCGCTGGAATTGAAATTCCCAATCCCCGGTGCGCCGCTGGCTGAACTTCCAATGCCTGAACCGGAACTACCGAAGCCGGAACCTGAGGAACTTGAAGAAGAGAAGCTGCTGGCCGTATTGCTTCCCACTCCCGATTGCATTCCACTCATCCCGCCGCCAAGGCTGCCAATCCCAGTCAGCGGCTTACCGAAGAATCCCTCTGACTGCGTCTTGTTCTGTCCTACGTGAATCAGCCGCCAGTCGTCCTTGCCTGTCATCGGGTCGGCATATTTCTGCCGCAGAAAACGAATCTTGTTCGTATTCAGCAACTGGTCAACCGAGGTGGGATAGCGCCCGAATTTTCGGTAGTAGAGTTGTATTGCCCGAACGTACTGCTTGGCGCGATGCACTGTCTCCAGTTCGCGTTCGCGCTGTAGTTCCCTCGCCAGCGTCGGTGCCGCAATCGCCAGGCTAATCATCACCAGCGCAACGGCAAACATCAGCACGGCCATCATGTAGCCT
>CAIZGA010000670.1 GCA_903932385.1 uncultured Acidobacteriota bacterium | reverse complement strand
GTATCGGCATCGAATGCAGCATCGTACGCAGCGTGGAGTTTCTCGGAAGATTTCACCCACGGAATACCGGGCTGGGTCAGTTATCCGCTGGCGCAGGACCAGGGCTACGATCCCTCCATCTACACGAGCGTTGTGGCGGGCAAACCATCGCTGGTGCGCGACGTGATTGAAGAGGGACAGCGGACGTTGCAGGTTGGTATGCAGCAACCGCTGGCGTTTCGTATCACGCCGCAGTCTGTGATTCATCTGCGGTATTCGCTGGAGTTGGGCGGAGTGGCCGGGCCGGTGACGTTGACGGTGGGAGCGACAAGCGGAGAGCGATATGTTTTCACATTGCCGACGACGGCGGGCGAGCATGTAGTTGCCATCACGGGCGCGCAGTTGCGTGTTCCGGCTGCCGGTGCGAATGCAGAGACGCTGGTGCTGGAAGCGCTAGCGAAAGGCTCGCTGCGCGGGGCGCACAACCGCGTGATTGTGAGCGAAGTGAAGATTGATGCGGAGAGGCCGACGGCGGTTGCAATTGCATCGCCAACGCTGGCAGGCCGCGCGGATGCGGACACGGAAGTTGCCGATACGGTGGTGCATGCGATCGATGGCCGCCTGCATTTGCAACTGAAGGATACGAATACGGGCGCCGAAATTCATTTGTTCGATGGTAGCGGCAAGTCTATCGTTGGCGGAAATATTGATGGCGAGTCTGTTTCGTTGGGAACGAATCCTACCCCGGGATTGTGGCGCGCGCAGATAAAGCCCGGAGCGGCGGAAAATGATTTTCGATTTCTGGTGATGGGCGATGTGCCGGCGCATCCGCGTGTGATGCTGACGAAAGAGCGTCTGGAGCAATTGCGGACGGAGATGCCGAGCGATGCGCTGGCCAACACGATCCACACGCAGGCGGTGGCGCTGGCGGCGCAGATGACATACAACGCCAAGGCGGGTGACTCGATTGAGTTGTTGCCGAAGGAATCCTTGCTGACCGGGCTGACGATTTATTCTCGGCTACTGGATTTGTACGGCAATGCAGTCGTGATGAATGCGCTGGATTATCGGCTGCGAAATTCTCCGCAGTCGCTGGATGCAGCGAAGCGTGCGCTGCTGGTTGTGGCGCAGTGGCCGACATGGACGCCGCCGTGGTTTGCCGCGCACGGGTTGCACACCTATTACCAGACGGGAATCTTTTCGCAGCGGCTGGCGTTTGGATATGACTTGATTGCCGACGAACTGACTCCGCAGGAGAAAGAAAAAATTGCGACGGCGTTTTATGAAAAGTCGATTGCGCCGACAATTCAGGAATATTACGAGAACGAACGTATGCCGCTTTTCTCCAGCAATCACGAAGCGCATTCAGTCGGCGGAGCGATTGGATTGTGTGCGGCGGTGTATGGCGATGTGCCGGAGTGGGACGCGAAGTTTGCGCCGGCGATGGGCAAGTTGGTGGTGTTGTACGAGGGCCTGCTACACGGACTATTTCCTGGCGACGGCAGCGAAGCCGAACCGGCCGGCTATCAGGACTTCGCAATGGAAGGCATGTCGATGGGCGCGGCTGCGCTATACCAAATGGGCATACATCCCAAAGGTATGGATGACATGATGCAGTCGTACTGGTGGCCGCATTATGCCGAATATAAGCCGGGCTACGTGCTCGACACCGGCGACTTCAGTGGACCGCTGTTGGCACGATCTGGATTTGCATGGATGGTGGAGCAGAGTGATGATGCAACGTTGCGCGCATTTTATGATGCCGACGGAGTTCGCAATCTGGAACATTTCTTTGCACAGAAGACAACAACGCGATCGTCACCGGATATTTATGACCTGACCTGCTGCACGCGTCCTGCAGCGGCTGTGCCAACGGTGGCTGCGTCAAAACTATTTCCGTTGCGGGGCAGCGCGGCATTGCGTAGCGGCTGGCAGGATGGAGCGACGGTCATCTCTCTGCGCGTGGGGCCGTGGTTCAATCATCAGCATGCGGATGAGGGTAGTTTCCAACTGGCCGCGCATGGCGAAGTGTTGATTGGCGAGGCGGGATATTCGGATTACTACAACGACCTGCATTACCAGGATTACTTTACGCAGGCCGAGGGACATAACACCGTGCTGGTGGATGGCGATGCCTTCAGCCATGCAGGGTATGAGTCCGATGCGTGGAAATCTTTCAGCCGGCATCCTGTGATGACGCAGTTTTTGCTGGGCGGTGGCGTGGATTATTTGTCG
>CAIZGA010000669.1 GCA_903932385.1 uncultured Acidobacteriota bacterium | reverse complement strand
GTGGTTCGGCTGGGCGCAATCTGCGCCACCAAATCAAACAGCCGCAGCATGGGCTCGCTCTTGCCCACGATATTTTCAAAGTTGTAGCGCTGCTTCAACGCGCGCTTCAGCTGCACCACTTCCTGCTCGGCGCGCGACTTTGCAATCGCAGTGCGAATGTCCGCCAGCAACTTCTCGTTGTCCCACGGCTTCTGTACAAAATTTTCTGCTCCGGCGCGAATGGCATCGACAACATTCCCCACCGTTCCATAAGCGGTAATCATGATGATGGGCAGGCCGGGCTGTTGCTCCAGCAGCAACGGCAGCAGTTCAATACCGTTCTTGCCGGGCAACGCGAGATCGAGCAGCAACAAATCATAATTCTGCTGTTGCAGTTGCTCGAGGCCCTTTTCGCCATCGATGGCCATATCCACCTGATAGCCTTCGAGCGTCAACAGCGTTTCCAGCGATTCGCGAATGGCGCCTTCGTCGTCAATAATCAGCAGCCGCGCAATCGGCGCCTGTGCTTCCGGCGTGGCAGAGGGCAGCGTGATGGTTTCATCCGGATTGTTCTGTGATGCTTGACCGTGCAAATTCATGTGTTCAGACATGGGCAGACTTCCTTGTTGCATCCGTGCTCGTTGATTCGTCCGTACGTGCTTCAACGCTGCCGGACTTCTGGGCCGATGAGTTCTTTACCGGGAACTCAAGATAAAACGTGGTGCCTTCGCCGACGCGACTCTCGACATGAATCTTGCCGGCGTGTTCCTGAATGATGCCGTAGGTGACGGCGAGTCCAAGCCCGGTGCCGCGGCGTTGGCCTTCGCGCACTGCAGTCTTGGTGGTGAAGAAGGGGTCATAGATGCGGTGCATGTGCTCGGGAGAAATGCCGGAGCCGGTGTCTGTAATGCTGACGCCCGCGTGGCCGTTGGCGTAGGTCTTCACCGTCAGCTTGCCGCCGGAGTTCATCGAGTCGCGCGCATTGAGGAACAGGTTCAAAAACACCTGCTGCAGTTTGCCCTGGTTGCCGTGGATAAGCGGAACGCTTTCGTCGTACTCGGCTTCCACGGTGATGCCCGCAGTTTTGAATTGGTGCTCCAACAGCACCAGCGTTTCACGAATGATTTTGTTCATCTCCACGCCGGTGAATTCCGCGGCGCCGGTGCGGGAAAAATTCAGCAGGCCGTTGACAATCTCCGACGCGCGGAAAGTTTGCTGTGTAATTTTTTCCAGCAGCGGCCCGATGCGCGCATCGTTGCTCGCCTGCTTCAGCAGCATCTGCGTGTAGGAAGAGATGACGGCCAGCGGCGTGTTGACTTCATGCGCCACGCCGGCGGCCAGCAAACCGATGGAGGAAAGTTTTTCCGCCTGCGCCAGCTGCGTTTCCAGGTCCACGCGGTCGGTGATGTCGTCCAGCAGAATGAGTCGGCCGACGGCCTTCTGGTTGCGCGTCATCAGCGGCGCAATGGCGATGTTGGCGGTGCGTGTGACGCCGCCGGGAGAAGTGAGCCGGAACTTGTAGAGGTTGTGAATGCCCGGGCGGTCTTTCACACGCGCCAGTTCATTGATGAAGTCCACCGAAAAAAGATCCGACAGCGGACGGCCGACGGCATTGTCGCGCGTGACGGAATACATCTGCTCCATCTGCGAATTCCAACCTTCAATGCGGTCGTCGAGATCCACGGCAAGAATGCCGATGTTCACCGACTCAACAATATTTTCGTTGAACTCCTTCAGCCGTTCGTACTCGGCAATCTGCCTCTGCAGGCTGGAGTAGAGTCGCGCATTCTGAATCGCGATGCCGATGTAGCTGGCCAGCGACTCGAGCAACTCCATGTCTTCGCTGGATAGAAAATCGCCGCGGTCGGTGCGGCCAATGCCGATGACGGCGATGGTGCGCTCCTGCAGCCGACATGGCAGGTAGTAATTCAAATCGAGCAGCGTGGCCGCGGTCTGTTGCGAATCGCTCAGGTGCAGCGCCTGCGAAGGCTGCTCCAGAAAAATATGTGAGCCGGAATCTGGATCATCAAAATGGAAGTAGCTGAGGTCGAGCGAACCCGCCGCCGCAGCAGTAACGGGCAGGCCGTGCGATGCAGCCAGGCTGTACTGTCCGTTGTCGTCGCGCAGAAAAACTGCCGTGCGTGCGACCAGCAGTGTGCGCGGCAACATGTCCATGATGGAATCGAGCAGCGCGCGCAGGTCGGTCTGTGTGCTCAGGCTGCGTCCGAATTCAATCAACGTGCCGCGATAGTCATAACGCTTTTGATCGAAGAGCCGGTCCATGCGCGCCTGAATGATTCGCTTCAGCGGATCGAAGACCAGCGCAGTAATCATGATGGCGGCAATCAATCCACCGACGCCGAGCGAGGGCACGCGTGTGTGCACCGTCTCCGCCGCCAACGCGACGATGAGGAAGTAGAGGCCGACCAACGCCGCCGTCGCCAGCGTGTAGGTCACGCCGCGTTTGAAAATCAAATCCACATCCATCAGGCGATAGCGCACGATGGCGTAGCTGAAAGTGAGCGGCAGAAAGACAAGACAGATGCCCGCAGTGCGCGCCATCCATCCGGGTACGGGAATGTCCGCGAGGTAGGGAATCACATACAGACAGGTGTACGGAATCACGGCGAGCAGCGTGCCGCGCGTCAACCACTTCAACTGCTGGCGCAACAGCGGGATGGCCGTGCTGCGATAACTGAAATAAAACACCAGCGCGGCGATGACGTAGAACAGCGCAACGTAGCCGAGGCCAATCTGGTCCAGCCGATGCATCAGCACGCCGGTGGCCTGCCACTGGTTCATCGCAAGTATGTTCAGGCCGAGATCGAGCGCGCCGGGAAGATAGATGAGCGGAACAATCCAGCGCTTGCGGCGCAACACGCTGCGTTCTTCCGGGAAGGTGAGTGCGAAGTGCAGGAAGAGTGCGGGCTGCAACGCTTCCGCAAAAATATTAATCCAGAAAATCGACCAGTCAAAATTGTTCAACTCGCCGGTGTAGTGACAGGCGTAGTAAACGAAAGAGACGAGACAGAAAATATAAAAGTGGGTGGACTTGGGCGCGGTCCATCTGCGAAACAAAACATATATGCCGATACACAAATACACCAGCGCAATGAATCGCAGACCCGGATTACTGCCGCGATCCACCGGCTCCAGAATCACCGAAGTGGTGAGCGGCACCTGAATGTTGGTGATGGGCACGTGACGCAGCAGTGAATACGTCGCCTTGCTGTAGATGCCTGCGGCAAACATCTGCTGCACCTGCACCGGCAACCGCGGCGTGGGTACATCATTGATGGCGGTAAGAATGTCTCCCGGCTTGATGCCCGCGCGATAGCCCGGCGTATTGGCAGGCACGCGCTGCGCCTGCAGCACATTGCCGGACTCTTCCCACCAGACGCCGTCGGTCGGCATCTGGAAATTATTTTCCTGATTGAAATTGAGTATGGCGAGAGCGCCGGCACCGAGTGTGACCAGGGCAAGTGCGATGACCGCGAACCGGATTTGAAACATTCTCAGCATGAAGTGCCTGCGACAAAACTGCAAATGCGGGCTGCGTTACGAATCATTCTGCTGGGTCTCTGCTCAGAGCCGACTGGTTGGTTGCTGTTGCGGTGGTCGTAGTTGCTCCCGTATGCATATGTAGATGCAAGCGGGCTGCCATGTGTTAAATGGCTGCGAATCGCGATTGGCTCGAAAGAAAATGCTTTGCATTCAACAGCATAGACATTCAAGCCGAAATTGTGGGCGTGGGTTCCCATAATTTGTACTGCTGCAATTCATATTACAGTATGAAATTCTATGGAAAACAGAATTTTATACTGCCAAAATTCCCCCGCAATCTGTTTTGGATTACAGTATTCAGACTGATTGAGCATGGAGAACGTTTGCCTGATTACGGGTTTTGGTGGAGTTATACGTTCGGCAAAGCGTTGTGGTTCCCTGGATCCTGCCGTGAGGCCATCAGCAGCAAGGCACGCTGCGCAAAGGGGGAGTAGAGGAGAATCGCCATGCAGGCGAGCGCCAGGCCGGAGTTGATGTGGTGCAGCAGCAGGAAAGGCGAAAGTGCCCAGAGCACATCCATCGGCAGCAGCAGCCACCAGAGCCGAAGAAATTTTGCGCGCAGACCCGGGGCGCGGAACAGCAGCGCGCAGAGCAGAAATGTGCGAACCGGAATCATTACCGCAGCGGTAACAATCAGCAGCAGAAATACCTGCGTTGCATAGGGCAGCACGGCCAGCAGGTCCTGGATTTCAGCCAGATTGGCCAGAGCGCCAACGTAGAAGCCAAGGTACATCAGTTGAAACAAAACAAAAATTGTGGCCACAGTCGAACGCGAACTGACGGGCAGGTCTTCAGGCGTGGCGAAAATGTTGCCGGTGAATAGGCTGGAACTTTCTGCCGCCTTTGTTGTCGCATGGCTCTCCAGCGATTCCACTGGTGCAAGAAATCGATACCCGCCCCGGGCGAGTGTCTCCACAAAGCGCGGATTGGCTGCGCGGTCGCCGAGTGCTTCGCGGATGCGATTGATGGCGGAGTTGACGCCGTGTTCGTAATCCACAAACGTGCCATCGGGCCACAATTCGCGGCAAATTTCCTCGCGTGTCAGCAATTCTCCGCGTCGCTCCAGCAACAGAAGCAGCAATTGAAAGGGTTGCGAATGCAGCTTGATGCGCATCCCCTGGCGATGCAGTTCTCCGGTGGAGGCGTCTGCCTCAAAGACTCCGAAGCGATAGCGGCGAGATGGCGGCGTGGCATTCATCCGCAGCCAGTGTATCGAATGCGCCAGTCGCAGCCAACGGCGTGCGCGTGAGAACTCCCCGCAAATGTCTGACAGATATGCGCTTGCGCCGTGAGAAACAATCCTGCTGCATGTGATGCTGCATGCATTGTTCCAGCCGCGTCTCTCTGTCATGTTGCAGTCATCAAGGGGGACGGCATGCGAACGAAATGGCAAATAAAAATCTTCTACAGCGTGATGCTGGTGTTGTTGCCGACCTTCATTGCAAATGCGGAGCCGAGTTTAACTGCGGCGAAGGCATTCACTACCTACAGCACGGCCGTGGCGGCGCGGTTGGCGCAGCAGCATCATTCGCTGAACAATTTTATTGTCGGAGCATCTGCCGGAAGCGCGGCTGTGGATTTGCGTCTGCAGCGCGGGGAAATTATCAGCGGCAAAGTGAGTGAGCCGGTGGCGCTGCCCGCTGGCGCGCTGGACGGGGCCATGCTGCACCACTGGCGCGGGACTGCATATGTACGCGGTGCCCACGCGGCGGATTTTGAACGGCTGTTGCGCGACTTCAACCACTATCCGCAATATTTTGCGCCGGAGGTTTTGCAGGCACGCATTCTCGGCAGCAGCGGCGACCAGATGGAAGCATCGATGCGCATACGCCAACAGCATGTCATCACCGTGGTGATGGATACGACCTACAACATCACCTATGGCCGGCTTGACCCGCAGCACGGCTACAGCCTTTCGCAAAGCACGCTGGTGCATGAAGTCGGCAATCCGGGCACGAGCACCGAGCATGCGCTGGATGCGAAAGAAGAGCATGGCTTTCTGTGGCGGCTGAATACCTATTGGAGTTATGAGGAGCGTGACGGCGGGCTTTATCTGCAGATTGAGGCAGTCTCTCTGACACGCGCTGTGCCGTCGGGCCTGGGATGGCTGGTAGGCCCGTACATCGATGGCATACCGCGCGAGTCTCTGGAATTCACGCTGCGTTCGGCGTGCAATGCCTTGCGCAAATAGCGGTGCTCCAGACCAGAAGAATTGCAAAGCAATGGAAGTGGAGGCGGTATGAAAGCGGTAAAAATTATTTTGTGGACGATTGCCGTTCTGGCGGCTGCCGCAGCGGCAGTGGCACAATCCACCAGCGCGGGTACGAGTTCCTCGCAACCAACTGCACTGCCGGATGCACCGATGCCGAGCAATGCAGCGCCCACCAAATCACAATCCAAAGACAGCTATTATTCACGGTTGGGAATCCTCTGTGGCGCGGGCGCTTCAACCTCCTCTGCGAATACATCCTCACTGGTGGGATGTGGCGCGGGGATGACGCTGCTGCCTTTTCCTGTTTTTATTGAAGCCGGCGTGATGGGACCAATGGCCAATGGGCGCGCCGTTAGCGGCTATCTGAGTCTGGACGGCAACATCTCGCTTGCGCCCACCGGGTTGAAATATGCGCCGATGGCCCTGGTGGGTTACAGCCGATTATTTGAAGCAGGCAACGCTCTGGATTATGGCCTGGCGCTGGCCATGCCGAGATTCGGCGAAGAAAAAAATTCTGAAAACAGCCTGCGTCTGGAATTGAGGGACTACTATACGTTTTCAAATCCACAGCAGCACAACGTCATGCTGCGGATTGGCTGGATGTTGGATGAGACGGATTAGCGCGTGACCCTGTTCGAGATGCGGAAAGCTCGATTGGTTGCGGGGGCAGGATGTATTTGGGGTGCAGCAGATTCAGTGCTATTCTTAGATACAGGACGATAAAAATCCCACGCAGGTGTAGTGACCCGCACGTCATTTGCATTGATTGACCCGCACGTCATTCCCTGAGAGATGTGAGCGTTATGAGTGAGCTGCCGCAGGATGAAACTGCGGACCTGATTATTGGTCGAGATCGCGAGTACCTTCTACCGGTTTATCCCCGCAATGCAATTGCCATGGAGCGCGGCGAAGGTGTCTATCTATTCGACACTGCAGGCCGCAAATATCTGGACCTATTCTCCGGTCTGGGCGTGAATGCGCTCGGGCACGCGCACCCGCGCATGGTGGAGGTCTATCGCGACCAGGCGACGAAGCTGGTGCATCTGTCGCACCACTACAGCCAGCGCTATCCGGGCGAGCTTGCAGAAAAACTTTGCTGGATGAGCGGCATGGGTGGAGCGTTTTATTCCACCGGCGGTTCAGAAGCGATTGAAGGCGCCATCAAACTGGCGCGGCTTTGGGCGCGCGATAATTTCGCCACGCCGAAGACGAAGATCATCGCGCTGGAGGGTTCGTATCACGGACGCACGTATGGCTCGCTCTCAGTGACGGGTCAGGACAAGTACCGCGAAGGATTTGAGCCGCTGGTGCCGGGCGTTCAGTTCATCGAGCGCAACAATCTGGAGCAGCTGCGCGCGGCAATGGATGACTCCACCTGCTGCATTCTGCTGGAGCCGCTGATGGGCGAAGGCGGAATCATGGCGTGTTCGCATGAGTTTATGCAGGAAGCGCGCCGCCTGGCAGACAAGCACAAAGCGCTGCTGGTGCTGGATGAAATCCAATGCGGGTTGGGCCGTTTGGGCCGCTGGTTTGGATTTGAAGGCAGCGGCGTAACGCCGGACCTGCTGGTGTTGGGCAAGCCGGTGGGCGGTGGCATACCGCTGAGCGTGCTGCTGGTGCGCAAGGAATATTTCTCCGTTTTCGGGCCGGCGAAGCATGGCAGCACGTTGGGTGGATCTCCGCTGGCGTGCCGGTTGGGGCTGGAATTTTTGTCGGTGGTGGAAGACGAAGGGCTGCTGGCGCGTGTAAAAGACACCGGCGGCTATCTGCAGCAGAACCTGCAAGCCCTTGCGAATGAGTTTGATGCAGCCACGGAAGCGCGCGGCGAAGGGGCGTTGCAGGGGCTGGCGCTGAACGTTCCGGGGCGGCCGTTGGTGGAAGCCGGGCATGGGCTGGGCGTGATGTTGAATTGCGTGCAGGGAACTGTGCTGCGGTTTTTGCCGTCGTTTATTCTGCAGCGCGAGCATGTGGACATTGCGATGGGTGCGTTGCGCAAGTTGTTGAAACAATACGGTGAAAAGAAGCCGGAGAATGTTTCCGCAGCAGCGGCACGATAAACTGAGCAAGGAAATTGAAGCGGCCCGGCGAGACAATCGTCGGGCCGCTTTGCTTTTGCGGGTGGAAATTTCCGGAAGAAAATTGGGGTGAAAATCTGTAGTTTTAATGTTGAATCTAAATTGGATAATGATGTTTGTTGGAGGATGAATATTAGTTATCTGTAGGGATAATATTAAACGTCGACCGAAAAGACGAAAAAATGATGTTTGGAACCAAAAACTGCTCAAAAAATCAGTTGAACGGCACGATATGGCGATGGCCGAATCTGCAAAATGGCAG
>CAIZGA010000668.1 GCA_903932385.1 uncultured Acidobacteriota bacterium | reverse complement strand
TGACAGCTTCATCAACGCAGTGACGCATGAGCTGAAGACGCCGATTGCTTCGATACGGTTGTATCTGGAAACGCTGCAGCGTCGGCAGTTGGCCGAGGCGCAGCGTGATGAGTTCTATCAAATCATGCTGGCAGATAGTGACCGATTGCTGGCCACGGTCGAACAAGTGTTGAAGGCCGGCGAAGTGGGACAACATTCGCGGCTGCGCGTGCGGATGCTGGTGAAGCTGCAGGCGCTGGTGGAAGATTGCGTGCAGCTGGTGATTAAGCGTAACCATCTGCCGGCCGACGCAATTGAGATTGAATCGTACAACAAGCCGGAAGAGTTGCTGGTGCGCGGAGATCCGGAAGCGTTGCAGACGGCGCTGATGAACATCCTGGGCAATGCCGTGAAGTATTCGCCGAGCGGCGTGAAGATTCGCGTCAGTTTAAAAGAGCATCATGCAGCCTGGGTGCGGGTCAGCGTGACGGATTCGGGCATCGGGATACCGCAGCAGGATTTGAAGAGAATCTTCCGGCGTTTTTATCGCGTGCCCAGCCGCGCCGTGTTGACGACCAAGGGAACGGGGTTGGGACTGTTTCTGGTGCGGACGATTGCGCGTCAGCATGGCGGCGATGCCTTTGCCGAAAGCGAAGGCGAAGGCAAGGGCGCAACCGTGGGTATGCAGCTGCCGCGGGTGATTGGCGTGCCGTGGCGCGAGGAGGCTGAGTAAATATGGCCGAGCGAATTTTGATTGTGGAAGATGAAGCGCATTTGGCGCAGGGATTGTTGTTCAACCTGCAGTCGGAAGGATATGAGGCTGCGGTGGCCGGCGATGGCGAAACTGCGTTGGCGATGCTGAGTGGCAGAAGCGGCAAGACAACTTTCGACGCTGTGCTGCTGGATGTGATGTTGCCGGGAATGAGTGGATTTTCTGTCGTCGAAAAATTGCGGGCGCAATCGAATTACATCCCCGTGCTGATGTTGACGGCACGCAACCGGCCGGAAGATATTGTTCTTGGATTTCAGTCTGGTGCGGATGATTATCTGGCCAAGCCGTTTGAGTTGAATGTGTTGCTGGTGCGGCTGCACGGCCTGCTACGGCGCAAGGCCTGGAGCGCGGCAGAGGCAAGCGGTGAAAGTGCGACAACGATTGAGAGCTATGAATTTTCCGGCAGAAAAATTGATTTCAATTCGCTGGAGCTGACCTACGAAAAAAACACCGTGCACCTGACGCTGATGGAAGCGGGGTTATTACGGTACCTGATTCAAAATCAGGGGCGAACGGTTTCGCGCAAAGAGCTGCTGGAAAATGTTTGGCGGCTTCGGGATGACACCGACACGCGAGCGATTGACTATTTCATCGTACGGTTGCGGCGTTACATTGAAGACGAGCCGGGTGCGCCGAAATTTTTGAAGACAGTGCGTGGCATCGGCTATAGGTTTGTTCCGGAAACAAAAGAGTGAATGCGATAAGCTGAATTGGGCAAGCTATGACGACGAAGAACAAGATACGCGTGGGTGTGGATGTCGGCGGCACCAAGATTGAAGCGCTGGCGTTGGATGTGGATGGAACCGAACTGGGGCGGCATCGTGTGCCCACGCCGGTGGGTGATTACGAAGGTACAGCTGAAGCCGTGGCCGCATTGGTGCGGCGGTTGGAAGGCGACACGGGTCGCAGCGCACTGGTGGGCATGGGGATTCCGGGAACCATCACAGCGCGCGGGCTGGTAAAAAATTCCAACTCTGTGTGCCTGAACGGCAAACCGTTTCAGCAGGAAGTCTCGCGGATTCTTGACCGCGAAGTGCGTTGCGCGAATGACGCGAATTGTCTGGCGGTTTCAGAAGCCACTGATGGTGCGGGCATGGGCTATGGTGTGGTCTTCGCGGTGATTCTCGGAACTGGCTGCGGCGGCGGCGTTGCGTTGAACGGCCGCGTACATGCCGGACCGAATGGCGTGGGCGGCGAGTGGGGACACAACACATTGCCGTGGATGACCGAAGAAGAATTTCCCGGACCGGATTGCTATTGCGGTAAGCACGGATGCATTGAGACTTTTATTTCCGGTACGGGATTTTGCAAAGACCACGAAAAGTTGAGCGGAAAAAAATTGAACGGCGCGGAGATTACCGCAGCCGCTGAAGCCGGCGATGAAGTTGCCAGGCGTGCGGTGGCTCGGCTGTATGAACGGTTGGCGCGGTCGCTTGCATCAGCGGTGAATATTCTGGATCCGGATGTGATCGTGATTGGCGGTGGGCTGTCGCAATTCAGCGGAATTTATTCTGCAGTGCCGCCGATGTTGAGCCAACACGTCTTTGGGCGTGAGTGCAATACGCCGGTGCTGCAGGCCAAACACGGTGACTCCAGCGGCGTGCGCGGTGCGGCCTGGCTCTGGCCGATGGAGTAGATGCTAGGCGTTGACGGCGATGGCTTCTTCGCTGGCGTGGGCCAACATGCTGCGGATGGAATCAATCACAAGATCGGGTTCATCGAGATGAATCCAATGGGCGCTCTGGTAGGCGATGACCTGCTGCACGTTGTTGCCGATGCGGCTGAGTCCCTGTTCGCAGAGCGGCTTGCTGCTGCCGGGCGTGAGCAGAATCACGGGAATGTTCTGGATGGGACCGGCGTCCTGCATTTCGCGGACCGTGTCGGGAACTGATGAAACATGGTTGGACATGCCGGCGTAGTAACCGGGGCGCGACCAGTGCGCTGCCACCACGGGCCAGACTTCCTGCGGCATCTTGCCAACTTCGTCTTTGATGCGGCTGAGCACGTGACGACCGCCATTGCCGGCGGCACCAGCAAGTTTTTCTGAGAGACGGCCGGAACGACAGAGCAGTGATGTGACGGCGAGTCTCGCCAATCCAAAACGCGCAATGGGGATGGCGATGCGGGAGAGTTTGCTGCCGCGGTCAAGCATGGCCTGTTTGCTGGGGTCCAGCGGCGGCCATTCTTCCGGACGCATCGGATCAACCAGCACAACACCGAGAACATCTTCGGGATAGAGCAGAGCGTAACGGCGCATCACCAGACCGCCGAAGGAGTGGCCAACCAGGATGAATGGCGGCTTGATGCCGGCAGCGGCCAGCATGTTGTGCAGTTCCTGTGCAATGTTTCCCGGCGTGCGTGGGGAGAGTGAACGGCTGCTCCAGCCGAGGCCGCTGCGGTCATAGGCAACGGTGTGGGCAAAGTCGGCAACTGTGTTCTGCAGTTCACGCCAGTTCAGGTTGGTGGCGGCGATGCCTGCCTCAAACAGGATGGTGGGAGTACCGATGCCTTTTTCCAGCAGGTAGAAGCGGGAGCCGTTGCTCGTTTTTACGTAGCGGCCGGGGCTGGAGTAACGCATCCAGTCGTAATGGGAGCCGATCCACTGATAGAGAAACCCAATGAGCAGAAGGGACAACAGGAAACCGATAATCGCTAGAAGCACGTACATAAAGTCATCCTAAAACTGTGTGAGTTTTACAGCGTCAAACTCGCTGTCGTCAAGTTTTGCGTTTGCAGATCCCCGTTCGAAGATCAACAGGTCAGAGCCGGGTGTACCGCGCAGCTTGGCTTCCACTTGGGTTGCGGACCAAACGCCACCTGTCTGCCGCAAACCGTAATAAGTATATTGTTTGACGATGCCGGTGCCCTTCACCGTTTTTTCTACGTAGACGGGGAAACCGATGGCAAGACGGGCCTCCTCGGCGAGACGGGCCTCTTCGGCGAGACGGGCCTCCTCGGCGAGACGGGCCT
>CAIZGA010000667.1 GCA_903932385.1 uncultured Acidobacteriota bacterium | reverse complement strand
TGATGCGGTCGTAGAGTTGCTGCCGCTGCTCTTCTCAAAACAACTGCATGTGAAGAAGTTTGAGGTGGTCGAGCCGTCGATACAGATGATTGAGAATGCGCAGGGCAAGTGGAATTTTTCCACGATTGGCACGGCTACAGCCGCGCAGCCGGCAACGCCAGCCGGGCAGACGGCGACACCGGCGCTGAGTGTGGACACGCTGAACATCAGCAACGCGCAGTTGACGATACAGACGCTGCCGGCCGGGTCGGCGCATGTGTATGACAAGGTCAATATCGCGGTGAAGAATTTTTCATTCACCATGCCGTTTAGTTTTACGATGACGGCGGAGTTGCCGGCGGGCGGCAAGTTGAAGCTGGATGGCACGGCGGGGCCAATCAATGCGACGGACAATACACAGACGCCGTTGACGGCGGACCTGACGCTGACGCATCTGGAGCCGGTGGGCGCGGGATTTCTGGCGGCATCGGGCGGCGTGGATGGCGTGCTGGATGTGGCCGCGCAACTAAAGAGCGACGGCAAGATGGCCACGCTGACCGGCAAAGTGACCGGCAACAAAATGAAATTTGCAGCGAAGGGAACGCCGACTTCAGAGACGGTGACAGTGGACTTTGCCACGGCTTACACGCTGGCCAGCGAACAGGGTCAGATTACGCAGGGCAATATCCATGCGGGAAATGTGGCGGCAACGGTGAGTGGAAGTTATCTGCTGGCACCGGAGGGGACTGAGGTCCACCTGGCCGTGAATGCGCCGGGGATGAGTGTGGACGCACTGCAGACGCTGCTGCCGGCCTTTGGCGTTTCGCTGCCGAGCGGCTCGGGGCTGAAAGGCGGGTCACTGAGTGCGAGCCTGAAGATTGACGGACCGGTGGGCAAGTTGGTGATTGCCGGGCCGATTGATTTGCGCAATACGACGCTGGCAGGATTCAGCCTAGCGTCGAAACTGGGTTCGGTGCCGGGCATCAACAAACTGGGTGGAGGCGGCAGTGGGACAGAGATTCAGTCACTGCATGCCGATATTGTGATGACGCCGGCGCAACTGGCGACGAAGAACATCAACGCGGTGGTGCAGGCGCTGGGTTCGGCCACTGGCGATGGTGTGATTTATCCCGACAACACGCTGGACTATAAGATGAGTGCCAAGCTGAATGGCTTGGGGCAGTTGGTGGGCAGCATCAGCAACCTGCTGGGCGGCAAGAAGAGCAGCAACGCCGGGGGCATACCGCTCATCATCAAAGGCACAACGCAGAGCCCGAGCTTCAGCCTGGATACGAGTGCGATGGGGCTGGGCAAGCCGTCGGCGGGCAACTCGAGCGGCAGCAGCCTGCCCACGGGCAAGCTGAAAGGTCTGTTTGGGAAATAGAGTTACGGTATCTGGCAGCATCGTTGGCAAGGCAAAGGAGTAATCTTTCGGCATGACATTCTTCTTACCGGCAGTTTTGTTGTTTATTGTGTTCTCCATCATTTCCGGCATACGTATTGCGATGGAGTATGAGCGCGCGGTTGTCTTCCGCCTGGGCCGTTACACCGGCATGCGCGGGCCCGGCATTTTCTGGCTGATACCGTACGGGATTGAGAAGGAAGTGCGCGTGGACCAGCGCATCATCACCAACCCGATTGAACAGCAGGAGACGATTACCCGCGACAGCGTGACGGTGAAGGTGAACGCGGTGCTGTGGTACCACGTGCAGGACCCGAAGAACGCCGTGCTGACGGTGGAGAATTACCGCTGGGCGGTGCAGCAACTGGCGCTGACCACGCTGCGCAATGTAATCGGCCAGCATGATTTGGATGAAGTGCTGAAGGAGCGCGACAAGATCAACGCGCTGCTGCGTTCAACTGTGTATGAAACCACGACTCCGTGGGGCGTGACGGTGGAGCTGCTGGAGATGAAGGACGTGGAGATTCCGCAGGACATGCAGCGCGTGATGGCGATGGAAGCCGAAGCCATGCGCGAGAAGCGTGCGCGCATCATCAAGGCGGATGCGGAGTTGGAGGCGTCGAAGAAGCTGGCCGAGGCGGCGCAGCTGATGGTGGGCAATCCGGCGGCGCTGGAGCTGCGGCGCATGCAGATGGTGAGCGAAGTGGGCGCGGAGAATAATTCGACGACGGTGATTATGATGCCGGCGGAGTTTGTACACATGGCGGGAAGTTTGACGAAGTTTTTGGCGGGGAAAGAAACGAAGATCTAGATGCTTAACAGTGATGGGCGAGGATTTGTCTGATTTAAAAATCAGATTGAATCACTGATAATCACGGTTAAGTATTGTCGATTTAAAGTTGAAGGCCCCGGAATCGTATTTGCGATTGCCGGGGCCGTGTTGTATTCAGCAAGTGGCCTGTAAGCCGAATTCTGTACCCTGGCTTGCGCCGGAGTGACGGTCATTCCTCTAGGCGACGCATTACTGCGGCGCTCGAGCAACCTACCCGCGGGTTTGGCACGTCGGGCCGACATGCACTGCGGATTGCTCCGCCGATTCCCGCCTATTTGGTCTTGCTCCGTGTGGGGTTTACCTTGCCGACAGCATTACTGCCGCCGCGGTGCGCTCTTACCGCACCTTTTCACCCTTACCGCGACTTTCGTCGAGGCGGTATGTTCTCTGTGGCACTAGCCGTCCTGCATCCTTGAAGATGCAGTCCCGGACGTTATCCGGCACACTGCCCTGCGGAGTTCGGACTTTCCTCCCCCGGTGCGCCTTGCGGCACAACGGCAGCGACCGTCCGGCCCGCTTGCTGTATCCAGTGTAGCGCAGACGTATGATGGAATTCATATATGGGCGGGTTGCAGGGGAAGAAGTGGCGCGATGGACTATTTGCGGCATCGCTTCTCTGCCTGCTGTTGGTGCAAGTTTCCTGCAGGAGAGAAACGATAGCGGTGAAAGACAATCCCAGATTGGCAGACGGCGTCGTGCTGCAGGATGTTACGTACCAGAGCGCCGCGCTGCAACGCACGGTGACATATCGTGTGTATCTGCCGAAGAATTTAAAGTCGGGCGTGAAGTTGCCGGTGGTGTATCTGCTGCATGGCGCGGGAGATGATTTCCGGGCGTGGTCGAACAAGGCTGACGTTGCAAAGTATGCGGCTGCGGGAATGATTCTGGTGATGCCGGACGGAGACAACGCGTACTACATTAACTCCGCCGGTGATGCGCGGGAGCGGTACGAAGATTTTGTGGTGGAGGAATTGCGACGCGATGTCGAGGGAAGGTTTCCTGCGATGCAGGCGCGAGAGGGGCGCGCGATTGCCGGTATCTCGCGCGGCGGGTACGGTGCCATCACGCTGGCGTTGAAGCATCCTGAGTTGTATGCGTTTGCGGCGGGCATCAGTGCGGCGTTGGATATTCCGGAGCGAAGATTTTCGTATCGCAGGCCGCTGCAGTCGTTGACGGAACGAAAGAACTTTGGGCCGGCGGGCAGTGCGACTCGCAAAGAGAATGATCCGTTTGTGTTGGTGCGATCGGCGAACCCCGCATCGGCAGCGTACATGATGTTGACGTGCGGCGAGCAGGACAGTTTGATTGGCGTGAACCGGTTGTTTGCGGAGCGGCTGAAGCAGAAGCATTATCAATATGCAGTCCACATGACTCCGGGCGGACATGATTGGAGCCAGTGGGACGAGCAGATACCGATCGTGTTTGCCCAGTTGAATGAACAGATGAAGGTCAAGACAAAGTGAATTTCCGTGAAGCCCTAAAAATCGCGTTGGACTCACTGTGGGCGAACAAGCTGCGCACCGCGCTGACGCTGCTGGGCGTGATTATCGCCGTCTCGTCGCTGATTGCGGTGATTACGCTGGTGAACGGCGCGAACAATTATGTAGCACAGAAAATTTATCGCTACGGCGCCGATGTATTTACGGTGAGCAAACAGCCGCGCGTGATTACCAGCTGGGATGAATATGTGATGGCGCAGAAGAGGAAAAATATTCTGCTGGACGATTACAAATTTATTGATGCGGAATGCAAACGCTGCCAGAGCGTGGGCGCGCTGCAGGACTCGACCGGCAAGGTGGTTTACGGCACGCACTCGACCGACGACACGGACATCCGCGGATGGACCTGGACGATGCCGCCGATGTACAACCTGAACGTTGTGCAGGGGCGCGGATTTATTCCTGTGGACGAAGAACACGCATCGCAGGTGGCGATTATCGGGACCGACATTGCAGAGAATGTGCTGGTGGGCGAGAACCCGCTGGGCAAAGAAATTCGCGTGGATGGCGTGCCGTACACGGTGATTGGCGTGGGAGAAAAACAGGGCAAGACGCTGGGCGCGAGCCAGGACAACTGGGTTGCGGTGCCGATTACTGCGTATCAAAAAACTTACGGCACACAGAAGACGGTGATTATCTACGCGAAGGCCGGTTCCACTGGAGAGCCGCTGGAGTTGGCGACCGATGAAGTTCGCAGCCTGATGCGTACGGCGCGACACGACCTGCCGGGCCAGCCGGACAGCTTCAATCTGGATACGAGCGACAGCTTCATCGGTATCTGGCAGCAGATCAGCGGAATGTTTGAGAGCGTGGTCATCGGCATTGCGGCGATTTCGCTGGTGGTGGGCGGCATCGTGATTATGAACATCATGCTGGTGAGCGTGACCGAGCGGACGCGTGAGATTGGCGTGCGCAAGGCGCTGGGTGCGCGGCGCGATGATGTGCTGATGCAGTTTTTGATTGAGTCGACAGTGGTGTCTCTGGTGGGTGGAGTGTTCGGCGTGATTCTGGGCGTGGGTGTGGCGCAGATTGTTACGCTGATTCTCGGCTTCCCATCGAGCTTATCGATGTGGAGTATTTTTGTGGGCTTGTTTGTGGCGGGCGCGGTGGGTGTTTTCTTCGGCGTGTATCCGGCGCGCAAAGCGGCGCAGCTGGACCCGATTGTTGCACTGCGGGCGGAGTTATAACCATGCGGATGGACGACTCAAAAGAGACGGTGAAGCTGGCGCTGGATACACTGCGCGCGAACAAGATGCGCTCCGGGCTCACCATTCTCGGCATTGTGATTGGAGTGATGACGGTCATCATCATCTCCTCCATCATTAATGGATTGAACTCTCGTGTGTCGGACATTGTGGAAGAGGTGGGCAGTAATGTTTTGTGGGTCTTCCGGTTTGAGTTTGGCATTGGGAGGCCGACGACTGAGATGCTGACGCGCAAACAGCTGACGTATGAAGATACGGTTGCAATGCAGTTGTTGCCGCACGTGGTGGCGGTCTCGCCAGGCCTGCGCTATCAAAATTTCCAATTCAATGCCGGCACAGTGACGGTGAAATACGGCACGCACAAAGTGGAGAGCACAACGCTGGAAGGCGACACCTACAACATGCCCGAGGTCTACGACCTGGATTTGAAAGAGGGGCGCATGTTTACCCAGCACGAGGAAGATTACGCGGCGAATGTGACCGTTCTTGGATATGACACGGCCGATGAACTCTTTGGCGCGGAAGATCCAATCGGCAAAGAAGTGAATATCGAGGGACAGATTTTTACCGTGGTCGGTGTGATGGGCAAACAAAAATCGCTGACTGGCGGCAAGAATCCTGATGACAACATGGCGTACTTCACGCTGCGAACATTTCATAAGCTGCATCCTGAAGTGCTGGATTATTGGGTGAGCGTGAAGTTTGACGACCAGAAAAATAAGTCACTGGTGGAAGATGAATTGCGCGAGTTGCTGCGACGTCGCCGTAAACTGCGTGCCGACCAGCCGGACAACTTTGCCATCTTTGGTGCGGATTCCATCGCGCGGTTATGGGGTGAAATTACCGGCGGGCTGGTGCTGCTGATGCTGGCGCTTTCCAGCGTGGGCCTGCTGGTGGGCGGCGTGGGCGTGATGAACATCATGCTGGTGAGCGTGACCGAACGGACGAGAGAGATTGGCGTACGCAAGGCGATTGGCGCGACGCGAAAAAATATCCTGCTGCAATTTACGCTGGAAGCGGTGACGCTGTGCGCGCTGGGCGGCCTGATTGGCGTGGTGATGGGCACGGGCATCAGCCTGATACTGCGCCTGCTAATTGCATCGATTCCATCACTGACGTGGATCTTGATTTCGCTGGCGAGTTCGTGCGGCATCGGGCTTGTCTTTGGAATTTATCCGGCGTGGAAGGCCGCAAACCTGGACCCGATTGAGGCACTACGGTATGAGTAGTTTTGCAGGTTATTTTGATGTCAGTGGCACGGCGGGTTGGGTGGCGATTGGCATCACTGCCATCACAACGCTGCTGACGCTAAGCGGCATGGCGTACATGCTGCTGGCGCTGGCCGGTGCGCGGCAGTTTTTGCGCGGGTTGCGCAGGAAAAAATTGGTGGAGGGATTTGCACCCGCACTGACACTGCTGAAGCCGGTGAAGGGTGTGGATCCGGAAATGATGACGGCCTTCCGCAGCCATTGCACGCAGGAGTATGACGGCGAGTATGAAATTATTTTTGGCGTGAGCAGTCTGCAGGACGCGGCGGTGGCTGCGGTGCATCAACTGCAGGAGGAATTTCCGGCGCGGACGATACGGCTGATTGAATGTCCGCAACGGTTGGGCGCCAACGGCAAGGTGAGCAATCTGGCGCAGATGCTGCCGCATGCCGAGCATGGATTTGTGATCGTGAATGACAGCGACATTGTTGTATCGCCAAAATATCTGGCGCACGTGATGGGCGAGTTTGCGCCGGCGCGTACAGAAGGTCGCGAGCATAAGCCGGTGGGCCTGGTGACGGCTCCGTATCGCGGATGCGCGGGCCGCAGCGTTTGGTCGCGGTTGGAGGCGATGGGAATCTCGACGGACTTTTTTGCCGGCGTAATATCTGCCTTGCGGCTGGAAGGCGGAATGAATTTTGCGCTGGGCTCCACGCTGGCGGTGAAGCGGGAAGCGCTGGAAGCGGCTGGAGGATTTGCGCCGCTGGTGGATTACCTGGCGGATGATTACGAGATTGGCGTGCGTGTGGCGAAGTCCGGCTATAGTGTGGCGCTGTGCCGTGAGATTGTGGAGACCGAAGTGGAGAACTACAGCTTCGACGGTTTCTGGCAACATCAACTGCGCTGGTTGCGGGCAATGAAGAGTTCACGCAGCGCTGGTTACTTTGGCCTGATGGTGACGTATTCGCTGCCGTGGGCGATGTTGAACTGTGTGGCCAGCGGATTTGCGTTGTGGAGTTTTTCTCTGCTGAGTCTGGTGCTGCTGTTACGCAGTACGGTTGCGCTCAGCATCGGCGTGGGCCTGTTGCGCGACCGGCAAGTGCTGCGGGATTTCTGGCTGCTGCCGCTGCGGGATTCCCTTGCACTGCTGCTGTGGCTTTGGAGTTACGCCGACGACACGGTGCTGTGGCGCGGTGAACGATTCCGGCTGGCGAAGGGAAAGTTGCACAGCATCGCCGCAAAATCCTGACGACAACCTACAGCATCAGCGAGACCTGAATCAGGTCATTCGCAGCATGCAACGCACAGACGAAAAACTTGTGGAACAGCCGGGCCAGCATTCCCTGCACAGGCTTGTCATCGAATGAAGCTGCGTTCGGCTTGCTGTGGACGAGATATGGCTGGGCGGGGGCTGGCACCGAGGTGCATGGTTTTGTGTTCGAGGCAGACTCATGCGCCAGACGGCTGGCAGCCAGTACGGAAACCATACGCAGATGCCGGTGGGCTTCTTCAGGCACGTACTTTTCCGGTGCATAGCTGCCGAGTTCGGCAAGCCAGCACTCGGCGGCACGGCCGGCAGCCTCGGCGCCGGAGGTCTGATGGACGGCGATGGTGAAGGCGGAAAGCTCGCGCTCTGCCAGCTGCAGGAATTCGGGGCAAACGTTAGTAGTGTTGTTCATGGTTTCCGTGTGTTTGTTATCAGAGAGCATGTGGGGTGTCTCCTTTGGTTGTTACAGGGTTGTTACTTAGACTGAAAGATACTTACCAAATAAGATACTATTATGAATAGCATTATGGCATGTTGAAGTCAACCGGAAATTTCCCCAGTAAGAGGCACGTTGAATGAGCGATTTGATGAACCTGACTCCGCTACAGCTTGAAATGGTGGGCCAGATCCGCCGTTTTGTGGTGGAGACCATATTGTTCAACCAGAAGGTTGCGGACCGCACAGGGCTGCATCTGACGGACATGCAGTGCATGAATCTGCTGGATTTATTGGGGACGACGACGCCGGGGAAACTGGCGGAGGGGCTGGGACTGACCACCGGCGGTGTGACGGTGATGCTGGACCGGTTGGAAAAATCGGGCTGCATCAAACGCGAATCCAATCCGGATGACCGCCGCAGCGTGTTGATTCGAGTGAGTGCGAAAAAGATGGAGAAATTGCACAGCCAGTATTATTCCCGGCTGAAGGCGCAGTTTGCCCAGGTACTTTCTGACACGCCGGATGAGGAACTGGAAGTAGTACTGAAATTCTTCACGAAGATTAATGAAATTCATCCTGCGAAGTCGGTGGTCTAAAACCGGATACTGCTATTCTGCCTGCGTTGGAATATTGGAGAGCGAGATGAGTTTGCGACGGTATTGCCTGGCGCTGGACCTGAAGGACGATCCGGCACTGATTGCAGAATACAAACGCCACCATGAAGCCGTGTGGCCGGAGATTCTAAAAAGCATCCGCGACGCCGGCATTGAGACGATGGAAATTTATCTGCTCGGTACGCGCATGTACATGATCATGGATGTGCGGCCGGAGTTCGACATGGCTGCGAAGTCCGCCGCCGATGCCGCCAGTCACAAGGTGCAGGAGTGGGAGCAGTTGATGTGGAAGTATCAGCAGGCGCTGCCGCTGGCCAAGCCCGGTGAGAAGTGGATGCTGATGGAAAAAATCTTTGATCTGAAAACGCAGAAAAACTAACGCCCCATCCAACCGCCGTCGACGGTGAGGATGGTTCCGGTGACGTAGTCGCTGGCTCGCGAGGCGAGAAAGACCGTCGCACCTGCGAGGTCGGCGGGATCTCCCCAGCGGCCTGCGGGGATGCGTTCGAGAATCTGGCGACTGCGGGTCTCATCGGCCTGCAGAGCTTCCGTATTCGAAGTGCGAAAGTAGCCGGGCGCGATGGCGTTGACCTGAATGCCGTGCGGTGCCCACTCATTCGCCAAAGCTTTAGTAAGCTGTGCCACGCCTCCTTTGGAGGCTGCATAACTCGGTACGCGAATTCCACCCTGGAATGAAAGTAGTGATGCAGTGTTGATGATTTTTCCGTGGCAGCGGGCAATCATTCCCTTGGCGGCGAGCTGACTGAGTTCGAAGACGCTGGTCAGATTCACCTGCAGAATTTTTTGCCACTCGGCGAGGTTGTGGTCGACGGCGGCTTCGCGGTAGATGGTGCCGGCGTTGTTGACGAGAATATCCACCTGCGGGAAGCGGGCGGAAACCTGATCAAAAAGATACTTTGCGCCTGCGGGATCAGAAAGGTCTGCGGCGAATGCGGCGGCGGTACCGCCCATATCGGTTATGTGCGCGGCGGTTTCAGCGGCGGGGCGGCGATTGCCGTGACAGGCAACGGCGGCGCCGGCCTCTGCCAATGCGATGGCCATGGCAGCGCCGAGACCGGTGGCGGATCCGGTGACGAGAGCGGTAAGGCCGTTGAGGCGAAAAGTATCGAGAACGCGTGTCGATTCGGGCATCTTGATGTAACCATACATAGCCCGCGCGGGCGGGTGCAAATCCCCAATCAACAATGGGTTTGCAGTGGTACATGACACTCCCGTGTTAGTGGCATGTGACACGAATGGATTTTGAAAAGTGCGGAAGTGGAATGTTCAGAAATCGCTGTCTATCGGATTCTAGAAATGTTGGAAGGGAAGTAAAACTTCTGACCCCCCAGGAGATGATGATATGCACGATTTGATTACAGCTCTCAGCTTCATCGCAATGCTTCTCGCACCTTGCATCGTGGCCGCGTTCTCTGGCGAAGACTCTGAAGAAGAGATTGCCTAAGCCGCGAAATTGAGCGAGCACGCAAACCACGGGGCCGGGTACAAAGTACCTGCGGCCCCCAGCAGTCCACTTCCAAACTATGCAGAAATGTTAAACGTCCAGACCAAATCTGGATTGAAGCAATGATTTCCTACGCTTTCTCTATTTCCACGCAAATTTCCACTTGCTCGCCGCGAAAACTCTAAGCATACTCACTTAGGGTGCATAGAACGGTGACCTTGGCCTTCACCACAGTTTCCAGGTATCGTCGCGAGGATGTGCTCCGCATCCTGCACCTGCAGCCCCGTCAATTACAACGCTGGGAAAACTCCGGTCTGGTAGTCCAGAAGGAAAGCTACAGCTTTCAGGACCTGGTGGAGTTGCGCAAACTGCGCGACCTGAGCAGCAAGCAAATGAATCTGGCAAAGATCCGCGATACGGTGGAAGCGATGCGCCGCGTTGCCGGCATGCAGAGCCCGCTGCTGGAGGCCGATGCCGTGCGCAAAGGTTCGCGGCTGGTCTTCCGTCACGACGGCGCCGTTGAAGATCCGTTCTCTCCGCAACTGATGTTTGATTTCGACGGGCAGACCGTGGACGCTCACAGTTTTGCTCCGCAGCAGAGCAGCAGCATGGCGCAGTTGCAGGAGATGTTTCTGCGCGCGGTGCAGTTGGAAGAGGCTGGAGCGTTGCAGCCGGCATTGTTGCAGGAGTCAGCCGCGTTGTACCGACAGATACTGGAATTGAATCCGCAGCATGCTCCGGCTTGCATCAACCTGGGAACGATTCATTACAACCAGGGAAAGTTTCTGGAAGCGGAAGCGTTGTATCGTCGCGCGACTGTGGCGGACGGCGAATACGCGCTGGCATTTTTTGATCTGGGCAATGTGCTGGATGAATTGCATCGGCTGCCGGAGGCGATTGAGTCGTACCAGCGGGCGATTGAGTTGGTTCCAAATTATGCCGACGCGCATTACAACCTTGCATTGGCTTACGAGCGGCAAGGGGAACGGCGTCGCGCGTTGCGGCACTGGATGGCGTATGCGCGGCTGGACCCGGTGGGCCCGTGGGCGAGCCATGCGCGTGGACAGGCGAAAAAGATTCTGGGGCAGGAACGGCTATCGATAATTCACCGCGGCAGTCGACCGGTGCGCAGTGTTGCCGGGTAACTCGCGCTAGAAAAATTTACTGAGTTAAATAACAAGGCCGAATGCGTCAATGCATCCGGCCTTGTTATTTATGTTGTCTGGAGTTGTGGGGAGGATGCTCAACAGTAGAAGTTAGGCAGACTTTTTCTGCTTGGCCCAACGCGCCCGCTGTGCGGCTGCGATCTTGGCACGAGCTGCGGGACTGAGTACGCGACGGGTCTTGCTGGCTGCACCTGCAGGACGGCCGGGTCCACGCTTGGTTACTGATACACCGGTCAACAATTTCTTTGCTTGCTGCAGGCGATCAATTTCACGATCGATTTCTGCGATGACTGCTGAAATACTCATGGATGTGTTGTCTCCTGTTATTAGTGAAGGCGAACTATAAGACTCTAGTGATTGCACGTTCTCTTCCTGAGTACAAGTATAAACAGACAGGACGTGGTTGAAGGCAGTTAGTTAGAGAACAGAGCTATAAATGACAACAATTGCATAGCGAATATAAGGCAATAGTCTAAGGTGAAAAGGCAAGAAAGTTGTATGGACTATTGCAGTGAGAACGTGTTTTTACCCGCTTGATTCGCTGTAGTTTCGCTTACAAAACTCTTACAGCACAAAGGGCAGCCGACTGTTAGCGTGAAGAATAGATGCAGCTGGCCTGCAATGAATTTCAGTAAGCAACATCTGCAACTAACTTCAAGCAACAAGGAATACGAGAACTTTATGCCCGTAGAACTACTGGAAGAAAAACAGGAATCCGCAGTTGAAACAGAGCGCGTAAGCATCTCCACCCGCATTGCCCGTTCCATGCCGATGCTGGGCCGCGCGGCGCAGGGCGACCAGTTGAACTGGGTCACCATTCTTGCGCTCGTCGCTCTGCATATCGGCGCAGTGGCGGCGTTGTTCTGCTTTAGCTGGTCGGCGCTGGCGATTGCTGTTGTGCTGTATGTACTCAGCATCAACGTTGGTATTGGCATGTGCTATCACCGTCTGCTGACGCACCGCGGCTACACGGTGCCGAAGTGGGTGGAGTATGCGATGACGATTTGCGCAACACTTTCACTCGAAGGCGGACCGATGTTCTGGGTGGGTACACACCGTGTGCATCACCAGCTATCTGACCAGGAAGGCGATCCGCACACGCCGAATGAAGGCGGTTGGTGGGCGCATGTCGGCTGGATTCTCTGCGGCATGTCGATGAGCACGCAGACCGAAATGATGGCCCGTTATGCGCCGGACCTTGCGCGCGACAAGTTCCACGTTTGGCTGAGCAAGTACCACTGGGTGACTAACGCTGTTGTCGGCATTGCGCTGTTTGTTATTGGCGGTTGGTCATGGCTGCTGTGGGGCGTGGCGCTGCGTGTTGTGCTGGGCCTGCATGCAACGTGGCTGGTGAATTCGGCGACACACCTGTGGGGTTCGCGCCGCTTTGAGACGCGCGATATGTCCCGCAACAGCTGGTGGGTTGCTCTGCTGACCGGCGGCGAAGGCTGGCACAACAATCACCATGCGCACCCGGTATCGGCACGTCACGGGCTCACCTGGTATGAGATTGACCCGAACTTTTACGGCATCTGGCTGCTGAGCAAATTGGGACTGGCCAAAGACATTAAGGTGGCACAGTTTGATCCGAACGACCCCAAGCCGGCGGGAGTGGCCTAGCCAAGCCGGTAACTGAGACAATGAGAGCACCCGACCGGCAGTCTGCGGCGCGGGTGCTTTTTTATGCCTATACGCAGCGGCGGAAAACGACGCAACATTGTCCTGTTCATCGTGCTGGGCGCGGTGATGCTGGGGCTCGCCATTACGCTGACCACCGGCTGGGTGGTGTGGAACTGGCAGCAGATGGTGCGGCTGGCCATTGGCATTCCCTTCTTCCTTTTGTTGATGACCGGCGTGGTGCTGAACACCATCTTTCTGGTGCGCGAGGCGCGGCGCAATGAACGGCATGACAGCTT
>CAIZGA010000666.1 GCA_903932385.1 uncultured Acidobacteriota bacterium | reverse complement strand
TGGTCGGTATGGCCGTTATCATCCAGCAACGCTTCCCGCGTCACAGAAACCGGAACACGGAAGTTGGCGTTGTCCGACCCGTTTTGCAAAGTTTTGCCGCGAACAGCTTTGCTGCCGACGGCCTTGCCAGGCACTGCTACCGGCTTGGCAATCACACGCTTTCTTTTCGCACGCAACTCATTGCGTCGCAGTTTCATCGTGTTTGGAATTGTCTTCATTCGGCCCGCCGCCCTCTCGTGGAATGCATAATAAACTTATTTAATCTACTTGACTAGTTCTTTCCACGCATCTTATTCTGCTTAGACATTCATCGCTGACTGAAGACCCCGTCAGACTCCGTCCAGTGATTGGAGAGCCATGCCGAAGAACGGGAATCAGCACATCGCCAGCCTCAGAGACGGCCGCGCCATCTATATCGATGGCGAAAAAATCGACAACCACGTGGACCACCCGGCCTTCCACAACAGCATTCGCTCCGCCGCCTCCCTGTATGACTTCCAGTCGAAGCCGGAAAACCTGCACAAAATGACCTTCCGCTCGCCCACCAGCGGAACCGACGTCAGCCGCATCTGGCAGTTGCCCACCAGCTATGCAGAACTGGTGGAACGCCGCGCTGCACTCGAAGCCTGGGCCAACCTCACCTGCGGTTTCATCGGCCGCTCGCCGGACCACGTCGCTTCTGCGCTCTCCGGCATGTACATGGGGATCGAACTCTATCGTGCACACGGCGAACGCCACGCGCAGGCCCTCTCGCAATATTTTGAATATGCGCGCGACAACGATCTCTACCTCACCTACGCCATCATCAATCCGCAGGCTGACCGCAGCAAAAGCACCGGCGAACAGGCCGAAGAATTCGTTGCCGCTGGCGCGGTGGATGAAGACTCCGAAGGCATCACGCTGCGTGGCGCAAAAATGCTCGCCACCGCCTGCCCCATGGCGAATGAAGTGATGGTTGCAGCCATCCAACCTCTCAAACCCGGCGAAGAAAAATTCAGCTTCACCGCCATGCTTCCCATGAATGCAAAGGGATTGAAGCTGCTCTCGCGCAAATCGTACGAGTCCGCCGCGGCATCCACCTTCGACAATCCCCTCTCGTCAGCCTTCGACGAGAATGATTGCGTTCTCTACTTCGACGACGTGAAGGTCCCCTGGGACCGCGTCCTCGTGCATAACGACGTAACCATGGCCGCGGCGCAGTGGCACAACGCGCCCACTCACGTCTACCAGAATTACCAATGCCAGATTCGGCTGATGGTGAAGCTGCGTTTCCTTCTCGGCCTCGCGCGAAAGATTGCCGAGACAAACGGCGTGATTGCCATCCCCGCCGTGCGTGAGGTGCTCGGCCAGATGTCCGCAGAAGCCACGATGGTCGAAGCGTTGGTCGAAGCGATGGAAGTGAGCGGCGCAATGTTCGGCAAATACTACATGCCCAACCCGCGTCGCCTGTATTCCGCGATGGTCCTCACGCAGCAACTCTATCCAACTTTTTTGCAGCACCTGCGCGAACTCAGCGGCGGCGGCCTTATCATGCTTCCCTCTTCCGTCGCCGATTTGCAAAATCCGGAGACCGCAGAGTTTGTCCGCAAAACGCAGCACTCCCCAGCCACCGATGCACTCGGCCGCGTCAAACTGTTCAAACTCGCTTGGGATGCAATCGGTTCGGAATTCGCCTCGCGTCATCTGCAGTATGAAATGTTTTACGCCGGCGCCAACATGGTCACGCGCGGCCACGCCTACCGCACCGGCAACTGGGACCAGGCCACCGGCATGGTGGATGCCTTCATGCAGAGCTACCACCTTGACGGGCAGAAGGGGCAGTAACGCAACCATGCAACCTCTGGACACACGCAGCCTGCGCAATGTTCTTGGATGCTACGCAACCGGCGTCGCCATCCTCACCACGCGTTCAGCTGCCGGAGAAAATATCGGCGTCACCATCAATTCATTTTCTTCTGTCTCTCTCGATCCGCCGCTGATTTTATTTTCCCTGCTGAACTCTGCCGTCAACCTGACGCACTTTCAGCAGGCCGCAGCTTTCAACGTCAACATTCTGTCGCACCAGCAGGAGTCGCTCTCGAATATGTTCGCGCGGCCTTCCACGGCAAACTGGGAGGAAGTTGCTTTTACTGCGGCTGAAAACGGCTGCGCTCTACTCGATGGTTCTCTCGCGCAGATGGAATGCAGCACGCATCAGGAACTTGACGGCGGCGATCATCGCATCTTCCTCGGCCGCGTGCAGCGCTTCCATCTCAAGTCAGACGCAGACCCGCTGCTCTTCTATCGCGGACGCTACGGCACCTACATGCGCGACCCGTGGAACCCGCCGGGCAGTCGCGCAAAACACGAATATGTTGCCGCCGACCCGCGTGTAATGGGTTGGGGTTGAATCTTTGCAATACCACCGGGCCTGAACCTTCATAACGCTTCATGAACGACGAGAGGAACCATGCCGGCTATTGAATTTGTAATTCGTGGAAGACAAAAAACATTCGAGGTGCGCGACCTCGTCATCGCCGGCTGGACCGGCCGCGATCCCGCCACGGTTGAACATCACATCGCCGAACTGGCGGCAATCGGCGTCGCTCGCCCGCGCAGCATTCCCTGCTTCTATCGCCTCGGCGCCAACCTGCTCACAACCTCCACCTATCTTGACTTCACCGGCAGCGACAGCAGCGGCGAAGCCGAATTCGTTCTTGTCTCCATGCCCGAAGGAATCTTTGTCGGCGTCGGCTCCGACCATACTGACCGCAAGGTGGAGTCCTACGGCGTCACCGTTTCCAAGCAGATGTGCCCCAAGCCGATCTCGCACGAGCTATGGCCGCTGGCAGAGTTGCTCGCCCACTGGGACAAACTCGTTCTGCGGTCGTGGGTCACCCGCGACAACGGCACGCTGCTCTACCAGCAGGGAGAAGTTACCCGCATGTTGCCCCCGATGGATTTAATCTCGCGCTATAGTGAAGGCGACGGCACTCTGCCCGTGGGTACAGTCATGTTCTGCGGCACCATGCCGCTGCTGGCAGAGATGGGTGCGGCGCGTCATTTTGAAATGGAACTGGAAGACCCGGTCCTCGGCCGCAGCCTCCGCCACGGCTACACCGCACGCGAACTCCCATACAACGATTAAGAGGCAACCATGAGCATTGAAAAAGAGCACAAAGAATTCCACACCATCAATCTCAACGCCGGCTGGGAAAATATTCCCGGCTATCCCGACGGCATTCAGCAGCAGATTCTCGCCGGCTATCTGGATGAGAAAAATAAGCGCGGTTTCCGCACGCGCCATCTGCGTTTTGCTCCCGGCGTTTATACCACCAAGCCGTTCGTGCACGATTATTGGGAAGAGGTCTACCTCATCTCCGGCGACCTGATTGTCGGCAGCGATGAAAACGGCAACGGCGGCGAATCTTTTCCGCCGCACACCTACGCCTGCCGTCCGCCGGGCACCTTTCACGGCCCCTTCAAATCCGTGAACGGCTGCCTGCTGCTTGAAATTCATCTCTTCGACGAGACCACGAAGTAATGCACTCACTCGCACCCATCTCCACCACGCTGCAGCAGCTTGCCACCGGCAAAGTAAAAAGCCGCGCGTTGGTGGAGTCATGCCTGGATGCGATTGCCGATTCAAGCGGCGAAGGCCGTCGCGCGTTCTTATATGTAGATTCGGAATCGGCACGTGCCGCCGCCGACGCAGTCGA
>CAIZGA010000665.1 GCA_903932385.1 uncultured Acidobacteriota bacterium | reverse complement strand
TTTCCCGACATGAAGGCGCTGGCGGATTATGTCCACTCCAAGGGTCTGAAGATTGGAATCTACTCTTCGCCCGGGCCGACGACATGCGCCGGCTACATGGCCACTTACGGCCATGAAGAGCAGGATGCAAAAACATTTGCCGCGTGGGGCATTGATTACATCAAGTACGACATGTGCAGTGCACGCACAATTTACACGCAGTCGCTGGAAGATGTGCAAGGCATGTACCAGAAATTCGGCGAAGCGCTGCAGAAGCAGAACCGTCCGATTGTCTACAGCCTTTGCGAATATGGCGTGGATGAGCCGTGGAAGTGGGGCACGAATGTCGGCGGCAATCTGTGGCGTACCACCGGCGACATCAGCGACCACTGGGCATCGATGGACAAGATTGGTTTCAGCCAGCTTGCCATTGCACAGTACACGCGCCCCGGCCACTGGAATGATCCCGACATGCTGGAAATTGGTAACGGCGGGATGACGGCCGATGAATATCGCACACATATGAGTCTGTGGTCGATGCTCTCTGCACCATTGCTGGCCGGCAACGACTTGCGCACTATGACGGACGAAACAAAATCCATTCTGATGAATGCCGAAGTTGTTGCAATTGATCAGGACCCAGCTGCCAAGCCGACGCAAGTGTTGAAAGAAGACGGCAAGGTGGAAGTGTTGTGGAGGAGTCTAGCCGATGGCTCGGTAGTGGTGGGGTTGTACAACCGCGGTGAGCAGGCAACTGACGTCAGCTTTGCGTGGAGTGACCTGAAGTTGGGCGCAACCAAGAAGCTGCATGCGCGCGACCTATGGAAGCATAGCGATGTCGCGGTCAGTGGTGATACATACACAGCTACGGTGCCGATGCATGGCGTGGTGCTGCTGCGTGTTGCGGCAGGCAAACTGAAATAGTTAGTTGCAGAAGAAATGAAAGGCCGGTGCATTCGCATCGGCCTTTCTGTTTTATATTGAAGGATTTGTTACGCAGTCACGCGGTATTGCTTCAGCAGGGACTCTTCATTCGCATGAAGGTAAGCATCCACCGCTGCGGCTGCCTTGCGGCCTTCAGAGATGGCCCACACTACAAGCGACTGGCCACGGCGCATATCGCCGGCGGCAAAGATGCCCGGCACAGAGCTCATGTAGTCGGCGTTGGTGGCAACATTGCCGCGTGCGTCGAGATCGAGGCCAAGCTTCTCAATCATGCCCGACTTGACCGGACCCAAGAAGCCCATGGCCAGCAAAACGAGGTCGGCTTCCAGCGTAAATTCAGAACCGGCAATCGGCTCAAATTTCGGTGGCGGTCCAACGCGCACTGCATGCAGGTGCGTCAAGTTGCCATGCTTGTCGCCGCTAAAATTCACGCTGTTGATGCTCCAGTCGCGGATGCCGCCTTCTTCATGCGAGCTTTCCGTGCGCAATTGCAGCGGCCACATCGGCCAAGGTGTTGAAGCGGCACGTTGCTCTGGCGGCTTCGGCATGATTTCAAACTGATGCACGCTCTTCGCCCCTTGACGCAGGCTGGTGCCCAGACAGTCAGCGCCTGTGTCTCCACCGCCGATGATGATGACTCGCTTGCCCTTGGCATCAATCGAAATGGCCGGGTCGACAACGTCACCTTCGCAGCGGCGGTTCTGCTGCGGCAGGAACTCCATCGCGTAGTGAACACCCTTCAATTCGCGGCCAGGAATATTCAAGTCACGCGGATGTTCTGCACCACCGCACAGCAGAATGGCATCGTACTCATCAGTCAATTGCTCCACAGGAACATTCACGCCGATGTGTGCGTTGGTGACGAAGTTCACGCCTTCTTCGCGCATCTGCTGCAGACGGCGATCGAGCACATGTTTTTCCAGCTTGAAATTCGGAATGCCGTAACGCATCAGGCCGCCGAGGCGATCATTCTTTTCATAGAGCGTGACGCTGTGTCCGGCGCGACGCAACTGCTGTGCTGCGGCCAGTCCCGAAGGGCCGCTGCCGACAACGGCAACACGCTTGCCGGTGTTGTGCTCGGGAAGTTCAGGTTGAATCCAACCCTCTGCCCAGGCGCGCTCCACAATGCTGCGTTCAATCAACTTGATGGAGACGGCTGGCTCAGTGATACCGAGAACGCAGGCGGCTTCGCAAGGAGCGGGGCAGATGCGTCCGGTGAACTCCGGAAAATTATTCGTCGCATGCAGGCGATGAATGGCCGTCTGCCAGCGATTGTTGTAGACAAGATCATTCCAGTCCGGAATGAGGTTGTTGACTGGACAGCCGGTATGGCA
>CAIZGA010000664.1 GCA_903932385.1 uncultured Acidobacteriota bacterium | reverse complement strand
GCATTCGGCTCATGTCCGATGCCGAGAAACATTCCTGAGAGCGGCAGGACGGTTTCGCAATTGTTGACGGTGTTGCGAAGGCGCAGGCCCTTCACTTCCTTTTCTTCCACGCCGAGAACTTCTTCCACCGCAGTGTTGGTATGCAGTTCGATCTTGGGATGGGCGATGGCGCGCTCGAGCATGATTTTGGATGCGCGGAATTGTTCGCGACGGTGGATGAGGTTCACCTTGCTGGCGAAGCGGGTGAGAAAGAGCGCCTCTTCCATGGCGGAGTCTCCGCCGCCGATGACGGCAATTTCTTTGCCGCTGAAAAAGAAACCATCGCAGGTGGCGCAGCTGGAAACGCCGTGCCCGATGAGCGCCTGCTCTGAAGGCAGACCGAGCCAACGCGCACTGGCACCGCTGGCGATGATGAGTGTGCGTGTGCGCAGGGTCTCGCCGCCGATGTTGAGCGTGTAGGGATATTTCGAAAGGTCGGCGGAGGCCAGATGCGCCATACGCAACTCGGCGCCGAAGCGCGTGGCCTGCTGCTTCATGTTGTCAATCAGCTCAGGGCCCTGAATGCCTTCAGGCCAGCCGGGAAAATTTTCCACCAGCGTGGTGATGGAAAGCTGCCCGCCGGGTTCATGGCCTTCGAGAACAAGAGGCTTCAGGTTGGCGCGCGCGGTGTAGATAGCGGCGGTGAGTCCGGCACAGCCGGAGCCGAGGATGACGGTGTCGCGTATTTGAGTATTCGTGTCTGCCATATTTGCCAATCTGTGGAACGAGTTAATTGTACCGGGGAATGCGCGGCAGGATTGCCGGTGTAGTTGTGCGAAAGTTGTCCCTATTTGGGATGCAGAAACAGGGTAAATGGATTCAAAGCCTGCAGGTTTGGCGCGGAGTTGCCGAAATTGTAAATGTGAATTGTAAGCAGAGATACGGCGGAGTGCGAGTGGCCGGAATGGTTTGGCTGTTGCTTGCGGGTTGGCAGACGTATGCGGCGACGCTGCAGTTTGAGCCAGCGAGTGGAGCTCCGCAACCGGCAGCCAGTACGACTGCATTGCTGCAACAGATGGAAGCGCAATCGGGGCGAATTTTTCTTGGGACCGTGACGAGCATTCGTCTGGCAGGCGCGGCGGAAAATGCGGCAGTCCCGGAGTGGCCGGATGGTTCTCGTGTGGTGGAAATCACCATTGCTGTGGAAGAGTGTGTTGCCGGTTGCAAGGCTGGCAGTGTAGTTCTGCGTGAGTGGGCGTCGCTGTGGCGCGGGCGGCCGCATCGCTATGTTGTGGGGCAGCGCGCAGTGTGGATGTTATATCCGGAAAATGCTGCGGGTGTTACTTCACCTGTGCGGGGAATGCTGGGCGTGTTGCCGGTGCGGATTGCGACGACATCAACTGCTGGATCCAAGGTTGCGAATCAGAATGTTGATTTGCGATGGGTGCAGACGCAGGTGCTGCGCGCTATGCCGAATCAAAGTACAGCTGCTGGAGCGACGGTGCATCCGCAGAGTTCAGTGATAAAGACGCGCAGTGAATCTTCAACAGCAACAGTGACGGCAAAGAGTTCCATGGAACCGATGAATCAGCCGATGGCGCCCTTGAGTGTGGTGATGGGGGTGTTGCATGCAAATGCATCTGCGAATGCGACGCAGCGTTAGTTTGGTGGTGTGGTTGACGCTGTGCGTGGGTACGGCCTGCGCCGGCGGACCGCGTTGGGTGCAGGGCAGCGCAGCGCCGAGTCCGGGCACGCCGATTACCTGGGGCAATGGCGGCGTTGTTGATTACTACACCGATCTGGGCAACCTGAGCGCGACGGTAAATAACTCAGCAGCGAATGCTATGGTGGCGGCTGCGTTTGCGCCGTGGAATGCGGTCACGTATTCGACAGTGAATCTTCAGCCTGCGGGAGTGTTGAACGAAAATGTCAGTGGCAACAACGTCTATATCGATTCGAGCAGCGGCACGCCGGTGGTTGCGTGGCCCGCAGATGCAGACGGGAGTTACACGGCGAAGCCACTGGCGGTGATTTACGACGAAGACGGATCCATCATTGACCTGCTGCTGGGAACTGGCGCGAGCAGCCCGCTGAGTTGTAATCAAAATGGCGTGCTGGAAGATGTGGACAATGTAAGTTCGGCGGGTGTGATTCAACATGCGCGGCTGATTTTGAACGGCCGCTGCGCGGGTTCTTCTGTGCAGATGCAGCAGATGCAATACGAATTGATGCGCATGGCCGGGCGGATTCTTGGCCTGGACTGGTCGCAGACCAATGATGATGTCTTCACGGACAATCCGCTGCCTACATATGTGGAAGAAGAGTATTGGCCGGTAATGCATCCGATGGACATTCTCTGCGGGCCGTACACATTTCAATGCATGGTGAATCCGTTCACATTGCGCATGGATGATGCAGCGGCGTTGGGACGGTTGTATCCGGTGACTACGGCGAACCTTGCCGCGAACCCGGGCAAGAGTACGCTGGCCAATGCTTCGATGAATCTCTACGGCGATTTAAATTTCCCCAGCGGCCAGGGCATGCAGGGCGTGAATGTGCTGGTTCGCGAAGCGCTGCCGTACCAGGCAACGGTAACGCCAACGGTGCAGGCAATGGTTTCCGGCGTCAGCGGCTATGCGTACACCGGCGACTTCGGCAATCCGGTGGGCGGATTTGTGAGTGCCGATGGAGCTGCGCTGCCGACATTTGGAACGAGCAATTCGTATTACGAGGGGCAATTTAATCTGCAGGGGTATGTGCCGAATCCGCCAGCGGCAATCGGGTGGGACATCGCTGTACTTTTCTTTGAACCCATCAACCCTTTATATGTGGGGGAGTATTCGGTGGGGCCGTACACGGTGAATACTGTGATGCCGGCAGGAACGATGCCGACGGCACAGGTTCCGTTTGCCGTGGCGGGAAGATGGCAGGGCCTGAACGTGGTGACGGTGAGCGACGCGCCAGATGATTCCAGCATGGGTGCAGGCAGCAGTTGGGCGCAGCCGCAGAGGGTGGCGAGCAATGGTTGGTGGAATGGCAGATTGGGTGCTCCGCAGGAGACGGCGTGGTACAGCTTGAATCTGCAGGCCAACCGAACATTTACCGTGGAAGTAAATTCGCTGGATGAAAGCGGCAACGACTCCGCCAACAAATTGATGCCGTCGATTGGGTTATGGGATGCGACGGATGCAGAAAGTGCCTCACCGGAATGGAGCACGACGGCCTTCAACGGATTAGAGCCATGGGCAACTTCGCTGGTGGCAGAGACGAGCAGCGCAGAAACAATGCGTCTGGCAATTGCAGAT
>CAIZGA010000663.1 GCA_903932385.1 uncultured Acidobacteriota bacterium | reverse complement strand
GTGGCGGCGATGATGGCGACGCTGCCCGGCCTGCCGATGTTCGGGCACGGACAGGTGGAAGGCTTCACAGAAAAATACGGGATGGAATATCGTCGGCCGCGTTACAACGAGGACGCGAGCCATTGGCTGGTGGACCGGCACCAGCGAGAGATTGCTCCGCTGCTGCACCAGCGGGAGTTGTTTGCCGAGAGCGGAAATTTTCTACTGTATGACTTTTTCACCGACAGCGGATCGGTGGATGAGAATGTGTTCGCCTATTCGAACCGCTGCGATGACCGGCATGCGCTGGTGATTTACAACAACCGCTACTCGACCACGAGCGGCACGGTGGATTGGTCGGCTGCGTTTGCGGACAAGCAGCAGGGACAGTTGCGACAGGTGCGGTTGCGCGATGGATTGGGACTGAGCGGCGATGGGTCGGCATTGGTGGCGTATCGCGATTCAGTGACGAACCTGGAATATCTGCGGCCGGCTTGGAAGTTGTTGGAGCAGGGCTTCCGCGTGGATTTGAAGGCGTACCAGTGCCACGTGTTTCTGAACTGGCGTGAGATGTATGCCACAGCAGGCAAACCGTGGGACAAACTTTGCGAGCATCTAAATGGCCGCGGCGTGCCGGATTTGGAAGATGCGCTGGTGGGGCTGGCACTGCATCCTGTGCATGAGGCGCTGCGGCGATTGCTGCATACGAGTGTGCTGGGCGCGCTGGCGGAGTTGTCTGAGCATCCGCCGATTGCGAAGGGATCGGCGAAGGAAAAAGAGTACAAGCAACAGCAGGAAAAATTCTGTGAGATGGCGTGGACGCGCAGCGAAGATTTTCTGCGCGAGGCCCAACTGGCATACAACGAGCGGACCGGCGTGCGGCGTGCGATTCCATTGGAGAAAATTTCTTCGCTGCGGGAGAAATTCTGCGCGCATATGAAAGCGGCGATGGAGATACCGTCGCTGGAAAATTATTTCCCCACACCGTGGACCGAGAGCATGCGGCGGCTGGTGCCGAGCCTGAGTCCAAAACAGATGGCGACCAGCATCTGGGGACCGATACTGAGCTGGTGTGTACTGATGCTGGCGGGCGAAAGCCTGGATGCGGAGCGGCCGGAAGAGGCGGCGTTGCGGCTGTTTGATACGCTGCGGCTGCGTGAACCGCTGGCGCATGTATTTACCGGCTTGGGATTTGAGGGCGAGGATTGCTGGCGGGCGGCGGCGAGAATTAAAGTTGGCTTGCTGCAGGCGCAGATTGAAGATGCTGTGGCGAATCCGAAAAAAGTTGTCGCGGTGGAAGCTGCTGAAGCTGAAGCTGTGGTTGATATCGACGACTTAAAGATTGTTGAAGAGATGGAGCCGGTGGCGGAGATTGCGAAGCCGGCCACTGACGAAGAAGTTGTGGTGAAGCCGACGGCGTTGCTGGCGGAAGAGTTGTGGCAGGACCCTGATGTGCGATGGCTGACTGGGTTGCATGAGACGCAGAGCCGGCAGTATTTCAATCGGGAAGCGTATGAAGATTTGTTGTGGTGGCTGCAGCTGCCGGAGCTTTGCAAACTGGCCGGTGCAGCAACGCGTGACCGCGTGGCGATGGCAGAGATTGTGCGCAAGGTAGCGGCAGCGATGCAGAGCGCAGAGGCGGCGGGCTACTGCCTGGAAAAATTGCTGCGTCCCGCTAGTTCTCCGTCAATACAAATTCCGTAGTGTGCGTGAGGTTGCCGGAGGTTGCGGTGACGAGGATGCCGCGCGTCTGTGATGGCCAGCCGCTGCCGCAACCCAGGGTGCCGATGGCGGTGACTGCGCCGGCGAAGAGAATCAACACGACAATCCAATGCTGCAGGCGACGGCTGATGCGACGCATACGACGCGCGAAAGGCAGCACGACCAACGCCAGCAGAGCAAACGGGGCCGCGGAGTTCGCGGGTGAAGCATTCCTGCTGGTGGTGGGATACGTGGGCGGCGTAATGGAGAGCGAGACCTGCGTAGTGCCGCTGGCCGCAGGCAGCGAGGACGGCGTGAGGGTGATGACCGAGAGACCTCGAGCTCCTGTGACGGTGAAGGTGATGTTTGCCGGAGTGATGTTGCCGCCGATGGGCGTGAGGATGAAATTGAACGTCGCAGTGCCGCCGTGGAGCACGGAGGTATTGGTGATGCCGACGGGTGTGAGCGAGAAGTCGAGCACCGTTTGCGTGAAGTTGGGAACATTACCCTGCAGAAAATTATTGTCGCCACTGTAGACGGCGGTGATTGCGTAATTGCCAACGCTAAGATTGCCGATGCCGGCGGTGGCGACTCCGCCGACCAGCGTTGTAGTGACGATGGGCGTGGTGCCGCTGTAGAAAGTGACCGAGCCGGTAGGCGTGCTGACGGGCGAGGCAACGGTCGCCGTGAAGGTGACGATGTTGCTGATGAAGACCGGGCTGGGATTGGATGATGCGTACACGGTGGGCGCAATCGGCGTGACGATGACGGTCTGCGTGACCGGCGCGGCGGCGGTGTAGTTGGAGTTGCCGGCCTGATTGGCGGTGATGGTGACGGTGCCCGCGCCGGTGAGGACGAGTTGGCCGTTGCTGACGACTCCGGGACCGGTGACGGTGAAGGTGATGGGATTGCCGGAGCCACCGCCGGTGACCACGAGCGTGAGCGGCGCGGTGCCGTAGGGAACGGGCGACGGCAGCGGTGCGAAGGTGATGGTCTGCGAGAGCGGTTGCGGCTGCACGAAGCTGGAAAGATCGAAGAGACTGTACTCCAGCAATTTTTCCTGCGGAGTCATGGCGGCGATGACCTGGCCATGGTCGGTGACTTTGCCGAAGGTGTTGGCGGCGGCGAAGGCAACTTCAAAAGACGTGGACGAGAGGCCGGCGCTGAGCACGGTGAATTGCTGGCCGTTGAAGCTCTGGCCTTCGATGGTGGTCAATCCAGAAACTGTGACCGAGTTGCCGGCGTTAAGCGAGTTGGCCGCGTAGAAGGTGACGACGTTGCCGGTGACACTGAAAGCAGTGATGGCGGGGACACATTCATTGGGATAAATCTGGCCGTTGCTGCCGTTGGAATTTTCAACGTGATAGTCGTTGAAGAGAACACGGCCGCACTGGTTGGCGGGAAGAGCGCCGACCGGCGTGGTGAAGGTCATCTGCATGACAGGGTTGCCCTGCGCGGTGTCATTCAACGTGAGCCATGTCTGCGTGGGCGAGATGACGGAGCTGATATCTTTGCGGGTTTCGTAGAGAGAAACTTCTGCGGGGGTGAGCGAGTAAAGCGCGTTGACGTTGTTGAGCCACGAAGTTAGTTCCGAGGCCTCACTGAAGTTGGAGTTGATGGTGGCCTGCATGGGGCTGGTGGTGGAGATGCTGACATCAGACTGCCAGTTGGCGGTGCCGCTGAAAACCGAATTGTTATTCAGCCAGACATAGCTGTAGTGCGTGGCAAAGACGCGGCCGCCGGCGGCGGTGTAGCTCAACAGGTTTTGCTGCGCGTTGCTATTGGCCTGAGTGCCGGGCGTTCCCTGGCAGGGGAACATGACGACGTCGTAGCTGTTGAGTGTGGTGAGGCTGCTCTCCAGAACCGACTCGCTGGGCGTGGAGGCGCTGATGGTGGCGCCGCCGTCGTTGGTAGCGGCATCGCCTTTGAACAGATTGACGACTCCGGAGCCGGTGGGGTCGGTGAATTCCGAGTCGGCAATGCCAATCTTGTGCAGCACACATTCAACTGCATCCACATTGCCGGTGGCGATGGCGATTCTGGGCAGGTCTCCCTGCAGATGGGTGGTGGGGAAGGTGGTGGTGGAAGCCGGAGCGACGGTATTGGCGCAGGCGGTGACGCTGGGGATGGTGGACTGCAGGCGCCACTTGCCGGATTGAATGACGATGGGAATGTTGCTGCCGACGGGAACTCCGCCGAGGGTGAAGGTGCCGTCGACCGCGGTGGTGGTGCTGGTGACGGGCGCGCCGGAGGGCGTTTGGCCTGCCTGCAGGCACTGCACGCCGCTGGGCAGCGGGTCCGGCTGAACGCTGGGAATGTAGACGAGGACGTTGGGGATGGGGTCTGTGCCGTTGGGCGCGTAGACGATGCCTGTGACCGTGGTGCCGGTGCCGCCGGTACAACTGGGCTGGACCTGGCAGGTGCCGTAGCAGGTCTGGGCATGCGCAGAGATGCAGGTAAAGGCAAGCAGGGCGAACAGCAGGCACTGCAGAACGGCAGTGAGAGAAGCGGAGCGTCTCATCGCAAAACCCCAAATACAACGTATAGAAGCTATAGTACAGCGGCGGTATATAGAGGTTGACCATGAATTTGGCGGAGAGTTGCGGCGCGGCGGAAAAATGATGAATTTTTGTAGGAGATTGGCTGGTGTGGCGATTTAGGAGCGGCGGCGGGGCTGGAGTTTTGGAAAAAAGCGAAATGATTTTGAGATACTGAAAGCATGAATTACAGCGGCAAGGTGGAATTTGCGCATGAGCGGAAGATCCGCGAGCGCAACAAGGGATATTACCGGGTGCTGCACTGGCCCATCTGGATCTGGGTATTTTTTCTGGCTCCGGGACCGATGACGTTCTCGCTCTTTGCGCATGGCTTTAGCGCGGGCAACCTGACGTGGCTGATTGTTGTGCTGGCGGGGACTGGTATTGCCGGGTTGTACGGGCAGATGCCGGGCGTGGAGCCGCGGCCGTACATCCTGCGCTTTGACGAGGACAAGCCGAACCCGCTCTACCGGCGTATCTGCTACACGTTTGCGTGGAACGCGGTGCTGAACTTCGCGCTGCTGAATCTGGTGGGATTGGTGCTGGCCGCGATTACCGGCGTCTGGTACATGCAGCAGTTGTACCAATACGCTTACCTGCCACTGTGCGTGACAATTTTGCTGCTGGGTGCGCTGGGCAAGTTACCGCGTGTGGGCCAATCGACCAAAGGCGAAGGCACGGAGCGGAGATATTTCTACGGCTCAGTATGGGCGGCGACGGTTGCACAGACGGTACTGCTGCTGATGTGGAAGCTGCTGCCGATGACTTCGCTGACCAAGCATCAGGGTGACTACATCAAACTGGCGGTGTATGTGCTGGTGCTGGCGTTGATGGGGCTGGCGGCGAACCGCGGATTGCTGCTGCGGACGCGACCGATTCTGCCGGGCGAGTCGATGGTGGCAGATTAAAGAATCAATGCATTAAGTTTTCGATGGCTTGGTGCAGACGCGCGGTGATGGCGGCTTCGCTTTCGCCGGGGTCGAAGACGATGGGTTCGCCGACGCGGACCTGAAGCGTGCCGGAACGGAACCAGCCTCGCTGGCGGGTTTTGAGTTCGCCGAGACCGAGCGTGGCGATGGGCAACACGGGCGCGTTGGATTCCTTGACCAGCAAGCCGATGCCGGCGCGAAAACGCGCAAGCGTGCCATCGGCGGAACGGGTCCCCTCTGGAAAAACGAGAACGTTGTAACCGCGGTCGAGCGCTTCTCCGGCGTGGGCGAAACTGCGTTGGAAGTCGCGGAGTTGCGGCAGCGGAAAGACATTGAAGAGCGCAGTGAGCAGCGTGTAGATGATTGGGCCGGGCAGAAAAAACGGCGCTTTCACTGTGGTGCGCTCGGCGTTGCGGAAGTGCAGGTAGTCGTCGAGCATTTCTCCCGACATGGCTACGGCGATGCGACTGCGAATTTTAAAAGGCAGCGCCTGATAAACCAGCGGCGCGTCGAAGGTGCTGATGTGGTTGGCGATGAGTAGCATCGGCTGCGTGGATGCCATTGACTGTGGGCGCGAGATGGTTGGCGAGGCGAGAATGGAAACCAGCGGACGCATGATGAGTTCCTGAAACGCGGTGCGCAGCCACTGCACCGGCGGGAGCCACGGCCAGCGGGGATAAAAATACTTCTTTGATAACGGGGCTGGCGGAGTTGCTGTTGCAGGAGTTGCCGCTGAAATCGACCGTGAAATTCTTAGAGATTTACGTAAAGCTGCTGCATGGCAATTACGTTGGGATTACAATGGTTGGAGAAAAGCTTCTACTTCTGCAAGTCCTTATACACAAAAAGATTGGAACCAAACTCTTATCACTAGAGTAAACCAAACTTCTGCTCAAATCCATAAATCTACACTTAGAGGTGGTGCTAACTTTATCGTTGTATCTTCTGAAATCAGTGCAATCTTTGACGATTTAGAGTATTTCCACGTAAGTGACGCTAACCCAGAACAAGACCAATACAACATGGGT
>CAIZGA010000662.1 GCA_903932385.1 uncultured Acidobacteriota bacterium | reverse complement strand
TGGGACTGTTGCCGGCGGCGACATCGCACGGCATCGGATCGGATTCGCAGCGGCCGTTTGCGATTGTGATTGTGGGCGGTCTGATTACCGCGCTCGCCATCAGCGTTTTCCTGCTGCCGACGCTGTATGTCTGGATTGCAGGACCAACCGACGTGCTGCCGGAGCCGAGCACGGAGTTTGAAAACTAAACAGAGTGGAATTTCGAAATGAAGCCGCAGAGAAATCTGCGGCTTTTATTTTTCCTGCGTGGTGAAGGTGTGGATGCCGCACTCAAGCTTCTTGCCGCCCCAGCGACCGGCGCGCGGATTGTTGGGGTCTTCCGAGCGAGAGGTGCAGGGTTCGCAGCCGATACTGGCGTATCCCTGTGCGTAGAGCGGCAGCACGGGGATGTTGTGGTCGGCGGCATATTGTTCCACCTGGGCCCAGGTCCACGCGGCCAGCGGGCTGACCTTGTCGATAATTTTTCCGCTGGGCAGTTTGTGTTCTTCAATAACGCGCAGGTTGGCGCGCGTGGGTGACTGTTCGCGGCGCAGGCCGGTGAACCAGACGGAATAATTTTCCAGTGTGCGCATCAGCGGTTCAACCTTGCGCATCTGGCAGCACTGCGTCGGCTCCACGATGTAGAGCAAACCGAAATTTGCTTCCTGCTCAGCAACAGTGGTTTTGGGAAGCATGTTGGAGAGATTCAGGTTCCACTCTGCCGCCATGCGGTCGCGGTAGGCGTAGGTTTCCGCGAAGTGGTAGCCGGTATCGAGAAACAACACGGGCACGTCCGGCATGTGTTGGCGCAGCAAGTGAAGCACCACCATGTCCTCTGTCTGAAAGCTGCAGGTAATGCAAAGCGTTTGCGCGGCCGGCTGTGTGGCGCGCCATGCGGTCACGGTCTGCGCGACCAGGTCAGCGGGCGAAAGTGTATCTACAGATTCGATGGCGGAAAGAACACTCATTCAGCGACTCCAATCTGCTGCAGCAATTGAGTGGCAGCGGTTGCATCGTCGGCATCAAGCGCGGCAGGTGCGAGCACGTGGGCTTCATCCACAAATTTCTGAATGGCGGAGAGTGTTGCCGGGGCAATAACGGCGCTGGTGACGGCGACGGCACCGGCAAGTTGGACAGCGCGAATGGCGGCGTCGATGTGCTCGGGTGCGATGTGTGCATCGTCAAGCAGAACAGCGCTGTGGCCTTCGGCGCGAAGTGCATCGTGAATCTGAGCAGCGAGCGCGGGACGGCCGGGGAGATGAATCAACTGGGGCAGACGTGTGCCGGTGTGAGCATCTCCGACGGCATCGGCCAGCGCAGTGGTAATCATACCGGCACCGAGAGTGGCGTTGCCGAGTGGGTCAATCAGAATAAAGCTGCCGGTCGAGTGATTGCTGCTGTACGCGTCGAAAAACAGCGGTCGCGCAGTGTGGAACTCAACTTCGGCGATGTCATTCATATCAATCTGCTGCGCGGGCAGATGCTCCAATGTGTTGACGTTGATGCGATGACGTATGGCCGTGACGGTGGCGCGCACGGTGCGCGTGGTGTGCTTCAGCAGATAAGTAGCACCGGCACGCAGCGGCTGTTCGTTCATCCACACGATGCGAGCGGCAAAGCTGTGCGAGATTTGCGGCGGGTCCTGCGGGCTGGAAAGAAGATCGCCGCGGCTCAAATCAATTTCATCTTCGAGTTCGACTGTGACCGATTGCGGCGGCGCGGCGGAAGCGACGTTACCGTCGTAGGTGACGATGTTGCGCACGCGAGTGAGTCGGCGCGATGGCAGGGCGAGTACGGTCTGCCCGGCACGCAGCGTGCCGCCGGCAACCTGACCGGCGTAGCCGCGGAAGTTGGCATCGGGACGCAGCACCAGTTGCACGGGGAAACGCATGGGCGCGTTGGTGTTGTAGCGCGTCAACGGCACACTCTCTAATTGTTCCAACAGCGTAGGCCCGGTGTACCAGGGCATCTTGTCGCTGTGCTTCACCACGTTGTCGCCTTCCAGCGCGCTGATGGGAATGACGCAGAGGCTGGTGGTTTCGCTGTTGACCATGCCGAGATGGCTGGCCAGAGCGAGGAACTCGGCTTCGATGCGTGCGAAGGCATCGGCATCGTAGCCGATCAAATCCATTTTGTTGACAGCGGCAACGACGTGCGGAATGCCGAGCAGCGATGCGATGTAACTGTGGCGACGCGACTGCGGCAACAGACCGCCGTGTTTGGCGAAGGCGGCTGCGTCCAACAACACAATGGCGAGGTCGGCGGTGGAGGCTCCCGTGGCCATGTTGCGTGTGTACTGCTCGTGGCCGGGCGTATCCGCAATGATGAACTTGCGGCGCGCGGTGGAGAAGTAGCGATAAGCAACGTCAATGGTGATGCCTTGTTCGCGTTCGGCGCGCAGGCCATCAGTGAGCAGGGAAAAATCAATCGGCCCGGCGGCGCGATTTACGCGGCTCTGCTTGATGGAAGCGAGTTGGTCGTCGTAGACCGACTGCGTGTCATGCAGCAGGCGGCCAATGAGCGTGGACTTTCCGTCATCCACACTGCCGGCGGTGGAGAAGCGCAGCAGGCCGCTCTCAAGATGCTGATCAAGAAATCCCTGCAGGCCGG
>CAIZGA010000661.1 GCA_903932385.1 uncultured Acidobacteriota bacterium | reverse complement strand
TTATGGGTGTTGATGGCGTCGGACCAGGAATTCTCGATTCCCTGAAAATCGCTGATGAGCTTGTTGATGACGTCGGCATTCTGCTGGGCGCGGAGAACGGGCGCGGAAAAGAGCAGGGCTGCAGCGAGGGCGAGACGCAAAAAGTGGGAATAGATATTGGGTGGGCGCATGGTTTGTTAATGTCCTGCAACGATGATATTGCGGATGTATGAATCCTGTATGTATTTGTTGCAGATGGATTTGGCGAGATTTGCACCGCTGAGGGAAGAAATGCACAAGGGCGCACAGGGGCGGGGGAACGTAAACTGAAGCGATTGAGGGAGTAAGCATGGCGAGTTTGCCAGACCTGATTCAGGAACGCGGATTGCCGAGCAGTGTGGATGCCGAACGCACGATACTGGGCGCGATTCTGCTGGATCCGCAGGCCCTGCATGAGGCGCAGGAAAAGAAACTGGTGGCTGGCGACTTCTCGCTGGACTCGCACCGGCGCATTTACGCGCGCATGAGTGCATTGAGCGAACAGCATCGCGCGATTGATTTGATTACGGTGAGCGAGGAGCTGGAGCGCAACAAGGAATTGCAGGCGGTGGGCGGGTCGGCGTACCTGGCCAGCCTGACGGAAGGTTTGCCGCGGCGGCTGAGCATTGAGGACTACGTCCGCATTGTGAAGGACAAGAGCCTGCTGCGCCAGCTGATTGGCATCTGCAATACGGCGGTGGCGAGGGCGAGCGACCAGGCGGAAGAAGCACTGGAGATTTTGAGTTCGACCGAAGCGCAACTGCTGGAGGCGACCGAAGGCAACCTGACGCAGGGCTTCGACGATGTGAATACGATTTTCAGCGAGTCCATTAAATCGCTGGATGAGTTGTACGCGAATGCGCGTACGGTGACGGGGCTGGCCACGCACTACGGCGACCTGGATGAGATGACCAGCGGCCTGCAGAAAGATGAACTGGTGATTCTGGCGGCGCGCCCCTCGATGGGCAAGACGGCGCTGGCGATTAACCTGGCGGAAAATGCTGCGGTGATGGGCAATGCGACGGTGGCGGTCTTCTCGCTGGAAATGTCGAAGGCGAGTTTGCTGCGACGTTTGCTGGCATCGCAATCACGGGTGAGCATGTCTGCAATTTTGAAGGGACATGTTTCGCGCGATGACCGCGAGAGATTGATGCACGGGCTGGCGGCGTTGGTGCAGTCGAAGATATTTATTGATGACACGCCCGGCATATCACTGACGGAGATGCGTGCCAAGGCGCGGCGGTTGAAGCAGATCAACGGCGGCGTGCTGGATTTGATTGTGGTGGACTACCTGCAGCTGATGAGTGCGACGGCGATGGGGCCGGGTGCGAAGCGGTATGAAAATCGCACACAGGAAGTGTCGGCAATTTCGCGCGGGTTGAAGTCGCTGGCGAAGGAGTTGCACGTGCCGGTGCTGGCGCTTTCGCAGCTGAGCCGAGCCAGTGAGCGGCGCGGCGACGACAAGCGGCCGATGCTGAGCGATTTGCGCGAGTCGGGATCGATTGAGCAGGACGCCGACGTGGTGATGTTCATCCACCGCGAAAGTTATTATGACCGCGACAACCCCGAGTTGGAAGGTAAGGCGGAAGTGATTATCGCCAAGCAGCGCAACGGCGCCACGGGCACGGTGGAGATGACGTACCTGAACACCTTCACGCGATTTGAGAGTGCGGCGCGGCCGGGCGATGTTGGATACTAAACGCTGCTGCTAGGCAGGTTCTTTGCCGATGGCGATCACAAAATAATTTGCCGGTGTGCTGCCTACGTTTTTCAGGCCATGCATCTCACCACTGCGCGCGTAGAGAACGCCGCCGGCGGTGACGACCGAGGCGTGGTCTCCCATTTGAAATTCCACGGTGCCTTCGCGGATGAGCATCAGCTCACTGTGGACGTGGTGGTGCGCGGGGTGGGGCATCTGGCCGGGCGCGAGCATGGTCTCATGCATCTCAATGTATTCGCCGGTGGGCAGTGTGCCTTGCATCACCGCACGGGTGATGTTGCCGGTGGTGGCGTTGACGGACTTGGGCAGGTCGTTGAAGTTGAAGGTGGCGCAGTGCGCGGGAATGGTGTCCTTTGCGCTGGCTTGTGCGAAGGCAGTGAGTGCCGGGCCGAACAGGGTGAGTGGGGGCAAGGCCAGCGCGGGCAGAGCGGAGACGAGGTCGCGACGGGAAAGAGATTTCATGCGGATAGGATAGTCCCGCCGCGGCACATCGTCAGGAATTTTCTCAAGACACAGGATGGCTTTGCGGGACTACAGTCTTTTCTCCGCGATAGATGGCCTGCACGTTGGCGAGTTGCGGATCGTTGGTGCGAGTCATTTCATCGAGCAGGATAGCTTTCATTTTGGCGATGCGATTGCGATGTTCCGGCGCGTTGATGAGGTTGATGCGCTGGCCCGGGTCGGCGTGCACATCATAGAAGGCGATGGGGACGCCGAGGTCGAACTGGCGTACCCGCGCGGCGATGGCGGAGTTGGTGGCTGCTGCAGCTTTCATCGCGGGAAAAGTTAGGCCAGTGACGGAATCAATCTGGATGTGAAGTTTGCCGTCGGACCAGGGCATGACGACGAGCGAGTAACGGTCGTCCTGCACGGCGCGCTGGGGATAGTTGGTGCCGGAGCTGACACTGTTGATGTTGGTGACGAGGAATTCGCGATGTGGTGAGCGATGGCCGACTTCGCCGCGGATGAGGGGCATCCACGATATGCCGTCGATGGAAGTGCCGTTGGGGCCGCTGGGTATGGGGACGTGCAGCAGGTCAAGCAGCGTGGGCGTGTAGTCGACATTGGCGGTGCGTTCGGTGAAGGTGTGCGGCGTGGCCATGCCGGGATAGTGCAGCAGTGCGGGAGTGCGGGTGCCGCATTCATAAACCGAGGCTTTGGAATAGGGAAACGGCATGCCGTGGTCGGCAGAGAAAAAGATGACGGTGTTGGCGGCGGCGCCGGAGGCATCGAGCGCGGCTAGAACTTTGCCGAGAGTGATATCCATGCGCTGCGTGCTGTTGGCATACTGCGCAAGTTCGCGGCGGATTTCAGGCAGGTCTTCGAGGAAGGGTGGGATTTCAACTTCTTCGGGAGTGACTTCATGCGGGATGTGGTATTCGCCGGTCTCATTGTGATCGACGGCTGCGGCCTGCTGGCTGGAGTAGAACGGGCGGTGCGGATCATTCAGGTTGCAATTGATGATGAATGGTTTGCCGAGCGACTGCGCCTTGGCGATGGCGGTGCTGACATCGGCGGCGTATTCCGAAGGCGCGCGGCCCGCGCCCGGGAAGGCCATGTCCCAGGGGAAACTGGTTTGCGGCTGCATGTGTTCGAGCTTGTGAATGCCGGCGGCGAAGTATCCGTGGGACTGCAACTGCGTGACCAGCGTTGGCGTGCCGGGATGCACGGGGATGAAACCGAGGCCGCCGCTGCGGTGCGGGACAAGGCCGGTCATCATGGCTTCGCGCGAGGGTTGGCAGATGGCGGCGACAGTGCGGTTGTGGATGAAGCGGTGCGAGCGCGCGGCGAGGGCATCAAGGTTCGGCGTGAGATGGAGTTTGCCGCCGATGAAGCCGTTCATGAATCGCGGTATCGACCAGTTCATGTCGTCGACGGTGAGAAAGAGAAGATTGAGCGGCGCGGCGGGTGGTTGCGCGGCGAGGTGCGAGAAGGAGCCGGTGGCGAGGGCAAGCGCCGGGAGCGCGGCTACCAGTTCGCGGCGGGAAATATTTTTCATGGGCAACATCATACGCTGCAGAATCGCAAAGCAATACAAACGATAATCACTTTACTCATGCAGATATTTTTGCCAATCGTCTGTTTCAGCTATTTGCTTAATGATTTGATTGCGGCCACGAATTAATTCGCGAAGATGATTACCTAAGAGCAAGCGTTCCACTATCCAACCCAGAGGACCGAGAGGCGCGGCGAAAGTTAACTCGTCGCGAACCAGGGTCCCATTTCCCTGTTCGAAAAATGAATGATTGTGAACGAATGATTTAAAGATTCCGCGGAGCATTGAATCCTGAAACCAAGACGGACGAGTGTAGCCGGTAATTCTGCTGGTATGTTTGAGCCTGAATCCGAAGTGATGACCACGCCAAGTGACGGTTTCGCCACCGCCAATCAATCCGCTGGTGACACCGGCGATGGCACGTTCATTGGTCTGCGCCGTACTGCGCATGTGTACGTCAATGCTGCGTGAGAGATCGAAGCAGCGATGGATTGGCGCGGCGATGAAGGTCGACTCACGCAGGATCATCATCGCCGCAGAGCCTTATAGATCCATGGTTTTGGAGTTGAGGATGTTGGTGGCGTGGGTGATGAAGTCGGCGAGGGCCATGCTGCCACCGTCGCCCTTGCCGCGGGTGCGGACGCTGACGGCTTCCGAGGCCGCTTCCTTGTCGCCCATGACGAGAACGTAGGGAACCTTCTGCAGGGTGAACTCGCGGATTTTTGCGTTCATCTTTTCATTGCGGGCGTCGAGTTCCACGCGGAAGCCCGCGTCTTCCAGCTTCTTCTTCACAAGGTTCGCGTAGTCGATGTGCTTCTCGCTGATGGGCACGAGGGCGACCTGCACGGGCGCGAGCCAGAGGGGGAAGGCCCCGGCGTAATGCTCAATCAGCACGCCGAAGAAACGCTCGACCGAGCCGAAGAGTGCGCGGTGAACCATGACGGGCTGGTGTTTCTCGCCGTCTTCGCCGGTGTATTCGAGTTCGAAACGCGCGGGCAGGTTGAAGTCAAACTGCACGGTGGAAAGCTGCCAGAGGCGGCCGAGAACGTCGACAAGTTTGATGTCGATTTTGGGGCCGTAGAAGGCGGCTTCGCCCGGGATTTCGCGGTACGCGATGCCTTTGCGGGAGAGCGCGGACTTGAGCGAGTTGACGGCGAGGGCCCAGTTCTCGGGCGAACCGGCGTAGTCCTGCGGCTTGGATGGGTCCCAGGTGGAAAGCTCGACTTTGAAATCGTTGAAGCCGAAAGTGTTGAGGACCGATTGCGCGAACTCAATGCAGGCGACGACTTCATCTTCAATTTGCTGCGGGGTGCAGAAGATGTGGGCATCGTCCTGCGTGAAGCCGCGAACGCGGAGCAGGCCGTGCATGGTGCCGGAACGCTCATAGCGATAGACGTTGCCGAGTTCGGCGAGACGCACGGGCAGGTCGCGATAGCTCTTGGGCGTGTCTTTGTAGATGAGGATGTGGCCGGGGCAGTTCATCGGCTTCAGCTGATACTCGGAGTCGTCGAGTTCCATCGGCGCGTACATGTTTTCCGAATAGAAGCCGGCGTGGCCGCTGATCTTCCACAGTTCGAGGCGCATGACGTGCGGGGTGAAGACGATGGAGTAGCCGCGGCGGAGACACTCGTCACGCATCCAGTCTTCCATGGTCTTGCGGATGATGCCGCCCTTGGGGTGCCAGAAGATGAGGCCGGAGCCGGCGACTTCCTGAATGCTGAAGAGGTCAAGCTGTTTGCCGAGCACGCGATGGTCGCGCGCCTTGATTTCTTCCAGGTGCTTGAAGTGCGCGTCTAAATCTTTCTGCGAAAAGAAAGCGGTGCCGTAGAGGCGCTGCAGCTGCGGATTTTTTTCATCGCCCAGCCAATAGGCGCCAGCAAGGTTGGTGACCTTGAATGCCTTGATGCGTTTGGTGGAGGGCAGGTGCGGGCCGCGGCAGAAGTCGACGAAGTTGCCGTTTTTGTAGAGCGAGATGGGTTCGCCGGGCTGGGTGAATCGTTCGATGAAGTGCACCTTCATGAAGTCATCGGCGGCGTTAAATTCCTTCAGCACCTCTTCACGCGGACGATACTCGCGGACGAAGTGTTCATCACGCGCGGCGATTTCTGCCATGCGTTTCTCGATGGCTTCGAGGTCCGGCGGCGTGAAGGGCGTGGGGCGGTAGAAGTCATAAAAGAAGCCGTTGGCGGTGGAGGGGCCATGGCCGAGTTTGGTTTCTGGAAACAGTTCGAGCACGGCGGTGGCCATCAGGTGAGCGGCGGAGTGGCGCAGCACAGGCAGCGTTTCGGGGTCCGACTCCTTCAGCAGCCAGAGGGCAACATCTTCCGTGAGCGGCGCGGAGAGATCGACCAGGCGCGAAGCTGCGGCGTCGGGCGCAGAGTACATGGCGGACTCGGAACCGGCAGCGTCGTCCTCGGCGGGCGTAGTGGTTGTGCCGGCGGCGGCCAGCGGCTGGATGCGCGCGAGCACGACTGCATCGGCAAGACGCGGGCTGATGGAACTGGCAATCTGGTACGCCGTGGTTCCGCTGGGAACCTGCTTGATGGCGCCGTCGGGCAACTGTACTTGGATAGTCTGGCTCATGAATTTTGACTCGAAAGTACAGGATAGTGCATTGCGCGCCGCGGGGCGAGTGGCTGGCTGGTGACTGGCTGGCTGCGGCCAATGTGGGAAGAGTTGACCATCGAGGTGCTGACCCGTGAGTTGTAGACGATTTGATGCACATGTGGGATGGGCATTACTTTTGATTGGCCGTAACTTGGGTACATCAACACAGCAGTGCAGGGCAGTGAGTGATCAATTTCGAAGTTTCCAGGAGATGGACGATGCAAGTACTTTGCAAGAAATCGATGACCAGCAGTGACGTTCGTTGCCGTGTATGCGGCCAGAGCTTTGTGGTTTTCTGGGAGCGCCACTCGCGCGAAGAACAGGCCGAAGCACTCTGCCAGTTGATGGACGAGCTGCGCGCTCACCACAAGAAAAATGACAGTGCCGAAGCGCACCCCGAGCATGGCTTTACCGTGCCGGCGTGGGACGGACCGGCGGCATTCTCCGGCGCAGCGTTGCTGGGCAATGCACCTGAATGGGCTTTCTAAAACTAGATACGGAAATCCTAAAAATATATTCAATAGATTTAAAGTAATCACCTAAGTAATGGCTGTGGGGAGCACGGCGGGGAGGAATTCCCGCCGTGTACAGTTTTAACGGCAAAAATATTCATAGCCCGGGCATTGCTGATTGCCGCGAATCGCGGGACAATTCTCTTCTCAGCGGAATTTATGCGAGGAGGCGGCGATGGCGAATCCAAACCAAGGCAAGTTCAATCTGGACATATCAAAACTGCAGGCGACGGCCGTGGGCCTGGCGCAGAACAAGCGTGCGCGGATTGTGGCGGGCGTGGTGGCGGCGGTGTTGCTGCTGCTGGCGATTCTGCCAATGTTTGTGGACGCCAATAAATTTGTTCCGCAGATTGAGTCGCAACTGACGACTTCGCTGGGGCGGCCGG
>CAIZGA010000660.1 GCA_903932385.1 uncultured Acidobacteriota bacterium | reverse complement strand
GCCGCTGCTACTGCTGCCGCCATCGCTGCCAACTTGCCAAAGAATCCGCGCCGTGTGCTGATATCCATATCTTCTCCTCGTCTCTTACTTCTGTTTATTCCGTTTCGCTAGGCTAAGAATTCGTGAACGAATTCCTCATACTGCGAATCCGAAACCAGACAACAATACATCAATTTGCAAATACTCGAATCAGGATTTCTAGGGACACGGACTGCGACCACCCAGCTCGGTGTTCGTCCTCTGCGTTACAGTCTTGTAAATTGCTGCAAATGTACACGTTGGCTTCAGACTATGTCATTAGCCACAAGACCAAGATTTAGGTAGGTCAAAAGGCGTATTTTTTCACGCCCGCCAACGGCGTTTGGGGACCGGTTTCGCCCCTAAATTGGTGCGGAAATTGCAGGGCCTGAATACTGGGGCCTAAAAGCAGATTGTCCACGGCATCGGGACTCGTTACTCTCTTTCGACCCGTCTGCCACTTTGGTGCAGTATACACATTTGTAACATCTTCTACTGCTACAATTTTTGCTGACACCATTTTTCGGCTCTGGCCCCACGCACTTCCAGAGTTGCTTGTTGCACCAACTATCCAACGTCCGTCGCCGTAGGCTTGCAAGCCGCAATTACTGCCCTGCAACCTTCGGCCGATAGATTTCTGGTAGGCCTTCGCGAGATAATTTCCCGCGATTCGCTCTCTGCGGCTGGCAGGTTTTGCCATGCCCTTGTTTTCCGCACCGCCGATGCAATCGGAAAGGATTTTTTACCGCTATGTTTGATCCCATGGATGCTGCACACTCCCGTGACGTTGATTACACGGAAACAGGCAATCCGCAGACCGTTGCCTACTTCTCCATGGAGATTGCGCTTGCGCCCGATATCCCCACCTACAGCGGCGGCCTCGGCATCCTTGCCGGCGACACACTTCGCTCCGCGGCAGACATGAGCGTCCCTCTGGTCGCCATCAGCCTGCTGCATCGCAAGGGCTATTTCCACCAGCACCTCGATGAGCATGGCCGCCAGACAGAAACTCCCGTGCCGTGGGACGTCGCCTCCCGCACCGAGCCCGAATCCCACGTCGTCGCCATCACCATTCAAGGCCGCCCGGTGATGATTCGCTGTTGGCGCTTCGACGTCGTCGGCATCACCGGCCACATCGTTCCCGTCTACCTGCTCGATACCGACATGGAAGAGAACGACGCCTACGACCGTCGGCTCACCGATCAACTCTACGGCGGCGACAATTACTATCGCCTCTGCCAGGAAGCGGTCCTCGGTCTGGGCGGCGTCAAAATGCTCTCCGCTCTCGGATACAAGCCCGCCGTCTATCACATGAATGAAGGCCACGCTTCGCTGCTCACACTCGGCCTGCTGGAAGAACAGCTCAACGGCGCGCCACTGGCCAATGCAACTTCTGATGACATCAACGCCATCCGCCGCCAGTGCGTCTTCACCACCCACACTCCCGTTCCCGCCGGCCATGACCAGTTCGGCCTCGACCAGATGCGTCAGGTTCTCGGCCAGGAACGCGGCCTCGCTCTCGAACATTTCGGCTGCACCCACAACGGCCTGCTCAATATGACGTACATCGCGCTGCGTTTTTCGCGCTACGTCAACGGCGTCGCCATGCAGCACGGCAAAGTTTCCCAGCAAATGTTCCCCGACTATCCCATCGAAGCCATCACCAACGGCGTGCATGCTTCCACCTGGGTCTCCAAGCCGTTTCAGGATCTCTTCGACAAAAAAATTCCCGAGTGGCGTTTCGATAATTTCTATCTCCGCTCCGCCATCGGCATTGACCGCCTGGACCTCATCGCCGCCCACGCCCAGGCCAAACACACTCTCATGCAGGAAGTGGCCCGTCGCACCGGCATCCAGCTGCGTGAGGATGTGCTCACGCTCGGCTTTGCCCGCCGCGTCGCCACCTACAAACGCGCCTCGCTCATGTTTCAGGATGCCGACCGCCTCGTTGAAATCGCCGACAAAATCGGCGGCCTGCAGATTCTCTACGCCGGCAAATCGCACCCCAAGGACGAAGAAGGCAAGCGACTCATCCAGCATGTTTTCGATGCAGCCGCGCGCGTCAACTCCAAAAACCTTCACGTCATCTATCTTGAAAATTACGAGTGGGACCTCGGCGCCCTGCTCACCAGCGGCGTTGATGTCTGGGTCAACACGCCCATGCGTCCGTATGAAGCCTCCGGCACCAGCGGCATGAAGGCCGCCATGAACGGCGTGCCCTCGCTCAGCGTCCTCGACGGCTGGTGGATTGAAGGCTGCGTGGAAGGCGCCACCGGCTGGGCCATTGAAGACCACAACACTGATGAAGGCGAAAGCATCTGCCTCTACG
>CAIZGA010000659.1 GCA_903932385.1 uncultured Acidobacteriota bacterium | reverse complement strand
GTTCTGGGGGAGGGCTGCTCCGGCGCCCGTGACGCCTTTCAGGTGTTGCGGGCGTTTTAAATTGCTCCCATGTATCCGTCTGGATGCCTGAATCGAAAATCCACCACAACGCATCTCATAGACAAAGCCTTCACTGCTACACTCGATAGTGAAGAAGCAATTTGTTGCATCGTAATGCGAAAAATAAAGGGAATTTTGGAGGAAACATGGCTGGGCATGCAGTTCTGGAAGTGAATGACGCGACGTTTGACAGCGAAGTGCTGCAGTCTGAGCAGCCCGTTCTGGTGGATTTCTGGGCAGCATGGTGCGGCCCGTGCCGCGCGCTGGCCCCGTTGGTGGATGCCATCGCTGAGGAGTATAACGGCCGTCTGAAAGTGATGAAGATGGACGTGGATCAGAACAGCGCCACACCGGCGCGCTACGGAGTGCGTGGCATTCCGGCGTTGATTTTCTTCAAGGGCGGCAAGGTCGCCAATCAGATTGTTGGTTTCGTGCCCAAGGAAAAAATCACCGAAGGTCTTGATAAGTTGTTCGCGTAAATAGGTTTACAAGCTGCAAAAAAGAGGCCCGGCTTTGAGCCGGGCCTTTCAGCGTGTGGATCATCAGGCAAGTACATAGAGAAATAACAGAGTTTCTACACGTTCAAACCTGATTGTGAAAACCTGAAAATCGAAACGTCCTAAAGCGGGAAACTATAAGGAATATCAGGCATATTTACGCAAAATTCCAAGCACTTTACCCTGGATGGCGACGCTTGCAGCCGGTGCGTAAATCGGTGACATCTCAGCATTCGAGGGCTGTAGACGAATCATGTCGCCTTCGCGATAGAAACGTTTCAGCGTCGCATCCGAGCCATCTACTAGAGCCACAATGATTTCGCCTTCGCGGGCGGTGCGGGTGCGTTCGACTAAGACGAAGTCGCCGGAGATGATGTGTTCGTCGCGCATGGAGTCGCCGCGGACTTCGAGGGCGAAAACGTCGCGGTTGCCGAGGATGTCTCCGAGGGAGATGGTTTCGGCGTGTTCAATGGCCTCGACGGGCTGGCCGGCGGCGATGCGGCCCATGAGCGGAAGGCGCTCGGCGGGGCGATTTCGGGAGCGCGGGGGCAGCACGTCAATGGAGCGGCTGCGGTTGTGGGCGCGCTGTAAGAGCCCTTTATTCTGCAGGTTAGTGATGTGCTTGTGGACGGTGGCCAGGGAGCTGAGGCCAAGACCGCGGGCGATTTCCTCATAGGAGGGGGAATAGCCATTCTGCTGCACAAACTGCGTGAGGAAATCGAGGACTTCCTTTTGCCGACGGGTGATAGCCATGGCGAAATCGTAGCGAATCTAAAGCGAAGTTGCAAGTTAAATCTTTCGTAATTCCTTTGCTTTGGAATCGCAAAAGTAACCCCAGGGATAATGTTATTTGAAGTGATGTTTAACGATAAATGCAAAATAAGTTACATCAATTGATTTAGAGATAATGTTCTTTGATTTAGAAATAATATAAAATGAAGCCATGAAACGACAATTTGAGCTGATTAAAGAAGCTGCGTTACGACTGAGGCTGGATGAGGCCTATGAGGATGACGATATCTCCATCACGGCGGAGGGGATGCCGCACGGGTGGATCCTGCGCGTGAAGATTGAGTCGGCGGTGCGATACCTGGCGACGGCGCGGGGGGAAGTGCGGAAGTTTGCCAACCTGGAGACGGTGGCGCTGCTGGTATCGAACCTTGGGTATCAGACCTTTAAAGTGGACACGGAGAATTTTCAGGTGGGCCGGCTGCGTGGACCGAGGCCGGACCGTGCTGCGGCGATGAAAAAAGCCAGGGGTTAGGGGCTAGGGATTAGAGATTAGGATAGCAATCTCAGTTCTCCGAGCTACGCATGGGATGAAAATGCAAAGGCTCGCGCTATGTACGATTCCCACCCATCGCAACAGCAGCGATGGATGGGGCACCCTATGTGTTGTGTGGGTTGTAAATGGGTGGGACACAAGGCGTGGTGACGGTCCACTGGGCGTTGGCGTAGCTCTCTGATGAGCAGGGGTTGCTGTAGGTGGTGGAGTAGGCCTCCTGTGTGCGGTTGCCGAAGTCGTCATACTGCCAGCAGCCGTAGCCGCTGGTGTACGGCGAGGGAGCGTTGGCGAAGACTTTGACCGAAGTCAGATGGGGGAGACGTATCCACCCCCCTGCCCATGCGAAGCATGGCGCTTTTCCGCTCACCGCGCCCATGCTGCCGGTGGAAGCCACAGAAGCAGCAAGCCGCCCCACTGGGACGGCTTGCGGGTAGAAGCTAGACTGCCGCCAGTGGGCGTTACTGGTTTGGGCTTCCTGGCTTACGACTGGGCTGCGCGGCTTCATGGTCAACCGGCTTCGGTCTCCAGATGCTGAAGGCGAGCAGTGTCCCATCACCGGAGATTTTCAACGAGGTCCATCCCTTGCCCTGTTCCCACCTTAAAGCCGCAACAAGATGCTTGCCTTCACTCCCTTGGAAGTTCCAAGTAGCTAAACATGACCGAGCCTCTTCTTTGTCGATAAAGGGCGCATTGATAAACACCACATCTTGGGGAACTCCGCCAGAACCCACTGTGAACCCTATTGCGTCTGTGAACGCGGAGCTTCCTCGGGCTATGGTATCGGGAACTCGCAGCATACAGAGGCTAACCGTTTGCGCGGACAGCATAGTCGCCGATGCAAAAACAAACGAGCAAATTGCCGCATTCAGTATGGCTATACGCATGAAAACCTCCTTGCTCATGGTTGCTTTTGTAGTTCCTTGGTATGGTCTTCGATTTGCTGCGTCTGCTTGTTGACTGCTCCGTTTGGATCGTAGGTACCATCTGGATTAACTTCGTGTTCGTAAGGTTGTCCCTGAACCTCATCGAGCGCGTGTCCGTAAAGCTCATGGGCCGCTGTTGCTGCAAGTTCCGCTTCGGGCGCTGTCGAAGCATCGCCGGTCCCATTGGAAACCATCACCTGCGTATTGCCATCAGGAGACTTGGAAGCAGGGGTCGTCAGGCCAAGATAGAGGTTAGGACCTGTCTGTACTGACGGATCGCCACCGGCTGCTTTGATCTGTGCCTGTGCCGCCTCCTTGCTTTGATACGAAAAGTCGTAGCCTCCGGCGCTCTTCCCCGTCCCGAATTCCACGACTTTCGGTGATGCTACCAACGTCTGAAGAGCCTTGACGTTGGGATCATTACTCTTGATTCCGGCGATTGCTTTTTGATCGAGCATACCGTTGCGGCCAGCCGTAACCTGGCTCCTTACGCTAGCTGGCAAAGTGCTCTGAATCCGCTGAAGTGCCCCCTCATTCAAAAGCTTGACTTCACGGCCATCTGGATCGATGGCAATCAAAGGATTGTTCTTCGCGTATCCGTACATGTTCCACTGCTGCGGATCAAACATCCTTTGCTTGCTTATGATCTTCGGATCAGGCGATAACCAACGTCCCATTGAACTTGCGTAGTACCTTGCCCCGAAGTAGTCGAGCCCTGATTCGGTGTCTCTTTCTTTGCCGGTGAAGTGGTGTTCGGTGGCGTCGGTGCCGGAGCCGATTGATTCAACGGCACGTGAGTTGCCGATGTTGTTGCCGTAGGGCAGGCTGATGAACGACAGCTCAATCGTGCCGTAGTTGGTGCCGGTGCCTAATACCTGAACGCGCTTGGTGCCGAGCCAATCTGTTAGTGCAAAATGCACGCCGCCGTTGACGAAGTCATAGGTTGCGATATTGGTCCCCGACCATATATTCGTTCGTTCTGGCGTCGGCGTGCTGGTTCCAGTGAGTTCAGAGACCTGCTCATTATTTTTATCCAACAGATATTGCTCTTCTGCAGAGAAGCTCCAGCCAGTGCCGCCGCCTGGGGCCGAGCAGAGCGTACTCATGTTTGGGCTGCCGCTGCCGGTCCAGACGGGTGTTCCCTTGGCCACGCGTGTGCCAGCCGCGTCATAGACGTACATCGTCAGTGATGAGCCTGTCAGGTTCGGCTGCACGGCACACAAATCCCCTTCGGGATAATAGTAGTAGGTGTTGTAGGTGTCGTAAATGGTGTTGCCGGCGACAACGTAGCTGGAGGTGCTGAGTTGATTGTTGGTTGGACGGCCCACCCGTCGGATGATTGTCTTGGGGTGAATCTTTGTTTGGGATGAAAGTGCAAAGGCTCGCGCTATGCGCGATTCCCACCATCGCAAGAGAGGGGATGGATGGGGTGCGCGATGTGTTGTGCGGGTTGTAAATGGGTGGGCCATCCGTCGTCTATACTCATGCAGACCTGAAGCGTATACCTGAAGCCATAGCACCTACAGAATATCCGAGAGATGCTATTAAGAGCGCAACTTGGGCGATTTGAACCGCATGAAGTAATGCTGGGCTTGTGGCACTCTCATCGCTGCTATTCCACAAAAGTCCAATAGCTACGACAAGCAATGGAAGTACCCATACCCAAAGCATGATCCGGTGAGGCAATATCTTTCCTATGCTGAATCCGAGAAAAATGCCAATAAACAGTTGGACAGGACAACCAGGAATTTCCGTCAAGATGTGACTAGCGACTCTTAAAGAAAGCGATGGCTCCAAGAGCCGTATCAGAGAACATATAGTGAACACGGTGGCCCCAGACAAAAGCAGCACGCCGACAGTGCATAGCATCTGATGTACAACCGCAATGCCAAATGTTTTCGTCACATTCGCTACAAGTGCCATACGATATGCTCCCGCTCTCATCACTGTTCAGCCACGTTGCTCAAACACTGCCCTACAGTAGCAAAATATCCTGCAGTCCCGGCAGCAGCATCAGGTTCATTAGAGCTATTACCGTTTGGGTTGTAGGGTACATCTTTTCCTTTTTTATTCGGGCCATTCATATTCCTCTGTCCAGTTGTTTCATCGGTACTTTGGCCTGGGTCTTGAGGGGGATTTGGACGCGCTCCCGACGACTTCATGTTGTCAGGGTCTCCACACATCCAACAGTAGACTTTAGCCCAGAATCGATCTTTAGATGACATTCGCGCATGCATCTCGCCATCTGGAAACTGGTATGGATAGGCGGCCATCGGAGAATATTCTAAGAGACCCACGCCATAGCCAGATACACTAACACTCCAATCGCCAAAGCCGTTGACCGTGACGTTTGTCGATACACCCTGTGGATCAGCAAAACCCTGCACCGTTGTGCCAGAAATGGCATTTCCATTTGCATCAGTGAGATACAAGTTGCCGGTGGGTGTATCAAGCGTAGCTCCCGCAGCATTCGTAGTACAACCATCGCAGTCTATGTAATATTCGTGATTGGCCGCATCTTCGTTTTCGTTTGCGCAGTCTCCAGTGTTTGGGGTTACAGTTCCGTCTCCATTATCTTTTACACAATCCTTGCCGTTAGGGTCGGTATAGAGCAAAGGGTTGTTCCGAACATACGAATTCAGATTCCAACTCTGTGGGTCACTCGGGTCTTGGTCAACGAAGGGCTGATCGGGAGAAAGCATTCTCCCCATTGAACTGGCGTAGTATCTCGCCCCGAAGTAGTCGTTGCCTGATTCGGTATCTCGTTCTTTGCCGGTAAAGTGATGCTCGGTTTCGTCGTAGCCGCCGGAGTCTACCGGCCTGCAGTCAGACAAAACGGTATTGCCGCTGTTATTGCCGAACGGCATGCTGATGCAATTTAATTCTGGATTGCCGTAGTTGGATCCATTACTGGCTACTTGAACTCGTTTCGACCCGAGCCAATCTGTTAGTGCGATATGAATGCTTCCAGGGGCATAAAGAAAATCGTACGTTGCGATATTCGTTCCTGCCCAGAAATTGCTCCGTTCGGGTGATCCCGTGCCAC
>CAIZGA010000658.1 GCA_903932385.1 uncultured Acidobacteriota bacterium | reverse complement strand
TTAATTGGCATGCCTTCTGCCAATGTTTCTGCGCGCCAGATGCGGAAGCCGCTGCGAATGGAGTCGAGCGTTTCATCGGCAGAGAGAAGGTCGACAATCACGCGGTAATGCGTGGCAGGAAATTTCTCCGGCTGCCAGGACTCTTTTACGGCGAGTGTTTCACCGGCGCGCAGAGTGATGCTGCGCTGGAAATGATGCGCAACGGCATCGCCATCCATAATGCGAAGGTGCAAGTTGAGCGTTGCGGGGTGCAGGCCGTAGTTGCAGACGAGCACGCGAACCTGTACCGCTTCGCCATCGCGATACGTGGCGTAATTTGTTTCCAGCGTGTGCAGATAACATTTCTGCGCAAGCGCACGTGCGGCCGATTTGAAAGCGCTGAGGCCGACGGCATTCCCAGAGTCGTCAGCGAAGATGTCATGATTTGCTACGCCGAAGTAGGCCCAGCTGCTGCGGTTGAAGTAGCCGTTGTAGTGATGCATCAGCGCGCCGGCAGAGCCGCGACTGCGACCGGCTTCATCCACCGCGTGCAGCAGCGGCGACCAGCGCGCGTTGTTCATGCCGACAACTCCGCTGGCTACATAACCCTCTGCGCGGATTGGAGATTGCAGGGAGCCGTCGGGTGAGCGCAGCGCGGCCACGCGTTGCAGGCGATAGTCCGTGTCGAAGAGGCCGAGTTGCTGGCGCGTAACGGTGAGTGAATCTTCCGGCCAGCCGAGCGAGGTGTTGATGCGTTCGGCATCGGGCCGCGCTTCAAGTCGCATGTCGGTGGCTTCAATCAGGCCAGTTGCGCTGCTGAGCGTGATACGTACTCGCAACGTAACGCAGTCGGGAACGAGATAGAAAACGCGTTCGATGGAATGCCAATCGGAATCTTCGCGCAATTCTTCAAACCACATGCGCGCGGCGTAGGCGGGATTGTGGCCGGCATCAAGCTGCTCCACGCCGATGGTCGCGGAGCCGTTGGGCGCAGGATGCAGGCCGGAAGTGCGCAGACGCGCAGAGAAATAAAATTGTTTGCCATCGCCAGTGGCGGGAATGTCGAAGGCCCACTCGGCATGGCGACCGCTGAGTGGCGCGGGCACAGCGACACGTGCGACATCACCAGCGGCATTCAGCGTGCAGAAGTTTTTATCGCTGGGCTTCCATGCAGCATCAGAAAACTTTGGCACCAGGTTCGCAGAGAGTCCCGCGTGTTTGAGCGTTTGATCGAAGAAAACCCAACGGCCGTTCTGCTGCACCAGCGGCGATTGAAAGGCATAGCCGCCGGTGGAGAAGAGGTCGCCGCCGTTGGAAAGAAATTCGACCACATTATTTTTTGCAGGCAGCGGAAAACTTTCCCCGTAGCCGAGAACGAGCAGGTCAAAGTTTTTGCGATTGAGCTGCGCTGGATCGGCAAGCTGCGATGCATTGAGCAGCGCGACGTCGTGCGTGTCGCTGAAAAGTTTTGCGAGGCGTTGCGACGAAGTTGCCATGCCGCGCACTGGGAAGTCGGGCTCACTGAAGATGGCAGCGCGCGGGCGGGTACGGCCGGATGCCTGCAGAGTTTCCTGGTGCGCGAGGGCTGCGGCTTCCGCAGGCGTGAGCGTCTCGTCGAGATCGGCGGCGACATCGCCTTCTATAAAAGTGAGGCCGGTGAACCATGCATCGCCGGCTGCGCGATAGATGCCGGCGACAACTTCAAACCACGCGGTGGTGGGCAGGCACTTTACCGATTGCGAAAATCGCCGCCAGCCGTTGGTGCCGGTCAGCGTGCCGTAACGAATCTCGACCGCCTGTTTGCCGTCTACCGTAAATTCTGTAGGCCGACCTTGAAACTCAAACTGCGATGCAGCGAAGTAGGCGCCGGCACCTTCTTCCGCAGGGGTGATGTTTTCAGTGCGGACCCAGCCGGTGAGCGTATAAGTTTTTCCGGCGACAGGCCCGAGTACGAGGAAGCGCGCGTAGTCACCACTCTCAGTTTTGATGTGGACCGCGCCGCTGCCGTCGCGTCCTGCATTGGCAACAACCGATGCGCCGTGAGTGAACTGCCAACCCCAGGGATCGCCGGTGAAGCCGCCGTCTTCCAGCAGCGTAATTTTTTTCTGCTGCAGTGCGGCGGCGTTGTGCATCGATTGCGGAAGCAGATGCAGCGGCAGCGCGTGCGAAGTTGCGGAAAGTCCCCAGGACGCGCCGGTGGCTGCGAGCGATTCAAGAAAACGGCGGCGCGAGAGTGGCGGCAATTGAGAGAAGAATGTTCGCTGGCTCAAGAGAGTTTCACCTTCCGGCAATGTTGGTTGCGTGATGCGTGATGATGGATTGGCCTCATCCGGCCTTGCTAAGCACGACAATGGCGATGACTAGTATAGCGATGCCGGCAAACATCCAGCGCAGGGCTGTTCGCGGTGCGCCGCGCCACTCGCCCAGCAACAGGCCGACGGCGTTGGCAACCAGCAGACCCGTGGCCAGGCTGACCGGCCAGCCGATGGAAACTCCCATGGCACCGAGACGAAGTGCCGCAGCACCGTAAACAAAAATGCTGCCGCCCCAGAGCAATGCCATCAGCAGGCCGAGTGAGTAGAGGCGAAGGCTGCCGGGCTGAATAAATTTTGCTGCTGATTTATTTTTCATCATGAGGTACGCGCAGAAGCCCAGGTTGGAAACCGCGCCGCCGCCCAGCATCAGTATCCATATAAGGTTGGTGCTGGAAAAATCTGTGAGGCCGTTGGCTTTGCCGTAATCGAGGATGGGGTGG
>CAIZGA010000657.1 GCA_903932385.1 uncultured Acidobacteriota bacterium | reverse complement strand
CCCTTGATCCAGATCAACAATGCGCAGATTGCTGGTAAGGGTCGGTGGCGTGTCAAATTGAAGCGCCATCTTGATCGGCGGCGTGGTTCCACTAAGGTTGGTGGCTACGATCGTGAGATTGGTGGCACCCACCGGCACGGTGATGTATGCCAGGATGCCCGGCGTGAAGTGCAGGTTGCGCTTCGAGAAGTTCGGCTCAATCTGCCAGAACAAATCAAAGGCACGCGCAAAAATCATCCAGATCGCGACCCACATCAACTTGCTCTTGCTGCGCTTCAGATTACGCGACAGCAGCAGCGTGAAAGGAATCACCCAGTGGAAGATAAAGTCCAGTGTGATGATGATGCCCCATCCGCCGCGGAAGCGGTCCAGGAACCAGTTGATTTCTTCCGGCTGGTTGCCCGACCAGATAATCAGGTACTCGGCAAAGGCCAGATAGATGTTCAGCATTACGAAGGCGAATGCCAGCTTGCCCAGGTCATGCATTTCCGTCGTGCGCAGGATGGTCTTCATCGGCTCTGCCTTGGAAAGCAGAATCACCGTCAGAATGCCCAGCGCCAGAACCGCATATCCCTGACCCACCAGGTAGCGCAGGCCCCACACGGTCGAGTACCACGCCGGGTCCATCGACATCACCCAGTCAATCGCACAGCCGGTCAGCACCACCGAGTAGACCACGATTCCCGGTCCGCTCAGGTTCTCAAAACGTACACGCCACTTGCTGACGTTCTCCGGCTTGTCGGCCGCCTGCTTCAACGACCAGCTGTTCAGCAGGAAAACGAAGATGCCGAGAATCGCAAAGTAGATAATGGCACGCAGCACAAAACCAGTCGGCGTGAACATCGCGTGCTTGAATTCAATTGCGTGGATTTCAGCCGCAGCGTTGAAGCTCTGGATTGCGCCGCTCTTCAGGCCTTCAATCACATCGGGGTGCGCCCACAGGTACAGCCGCTTCATGCCCACTGCCACCGGGATGAACATCAGCGCCACCAGCGGCATGGTCCGGCTCATGGCTTCAAGCGGACGACGCAGCAATAGGCCCCACTTGCCGCCGCTCACGTACTGCAGCATCAGCAGCGCCGTTCCGCCGCAGGCAAAGGTGAAGCACATCATGAAGCCGACGGTGTAGGCGCTCAGGAAATGCAGCGGGTCAGTGAAAAGAAAGATCGCCGATGCGATTCCAGCCACGATGGCGATCCCCAGGGCCCGGTTGCGCCATGCGGTAACAAAGTCCGGTGCCTCCAGGCTGGAGGGCAGCGTCTTCGCGTGATGGTTCTGTTCGTGTGACATGTCTCTCGTCGTCTCTCTCGTGTTGCGTGCCAGCTTGAATTCCCTCTTACGAATAGCCTTGTTACTTCGCCGCTGCGGGTGGCTTCACTGAATCCACATTCACTGCCGTTGCGGGCAGCTTCCACTCTTCGGCAAAACTATCGGGCAGGCCTTCCGCCTTCGCAATATCAGCCAGCGTCTTCACTTCCACACCCGCCGGCACATCACTCGGCTTGGCATGCTGGCTCAACTGCAGTGCGCGAATATACGCTGCCACCGCCCAGCGGTCCGCCGGGGCAAGTTGTGCGGAGTAGTCCGGCATCGCGCCGAATCCGTGGCTCATCACGTCAAAGTAATGTCCCAGCGGCTTCGCAATATACTGCGCGTCCTGCAGGTTGCCGGCGCGTGCATAACCGCGCTCCACAATGGCTCCGTCGCCATTGCCCACCCGCGAATGGCAGGGCGTGCAATAGGTGTTGAAGCGTTCCTGTCCGCGTGCCATCACCTCTGCGGTCACCGGGAACGGCATCAGGTCGGCGGGCTTGCGGTCTTTGCCTTCGCCCACCATGCCGGTATAGAAGTAGCTGTCCTGGTGCAGTTGACCACGGGCCACCGTGTCCACCACCTGCGGGCGCGCCGAACGGTTGTCAGAAAACATCTCCGACCCGCGCTGCGGCACAATCTTCGGCTGGTCCTGCATGTCCTGGCGGCAACCGGCCAGCAGCGCCATCGATGCCAGCGCACATCCGGCGGCCAGACGCACTGCGCGGCCCCTCAGCATCTCTGCGTTCATCACGTTCCTTCTCACCCGTCCTGCCATTAGAGCTGCACCTCCACCACCGAAACCGGCTTGAAGGTCTTCAGCAGGGCAGCGGACTCCTTGACCGAAAACTTCGGGTCCGTCGCCTCCAGGCACAGGAAAAACTTGTCCGACGTCGCACCATCGCGGAAGTTCGGCGCGTTGAAGAGCGGGTGGTACAGCTGCGGCAACCCGTTCAGCGCAATCATGCCGAAAGCCGCCGATAGTCCCGCAAACAAAATCGTCCATTCATACGCCGGGATGATGAACGCCGGCCATGAATAGGTCGGACGGCCGGCGATGTTCAGCGGATAGCTCCAGACCGAGATCCACGTCTCCATCAGGAAGGCCGTCGTGCCGCCCAGAATTCCGCCCAGCAGGCAGACCAGCGGCACATGGTTCTTGTGGAAGTGCAGCGCCTCGGCGGCTTCTTCCACCGGGTAAGGCGTGTAGCACTCCATACGGCGATAGCCTGCAGCATGCGCCGCTTTGGTGGCTTTCACCAGTTCCGTCGGAGTGTTGAACTCCGCCAAAAGACCGTAGATACCTTCGCGCACTGGCATTAGTCACCTGCCTCAGCAACTGCTTCTGCGTCCACCTTCGTGCCCGGCAGCATCATACGCAGCTCAGACATCGGAATCATGGGCAGGAAGCGAATGAACAGGAAGAAGAGCATGGTAAACAGCCCCAGCGTCCCCACGTAAATCATGTAGTCCCAACGGGTCGCCTTGTAGGTGCCCCAGGACGACGGCAGAAAGTCGCGGTAGAGGCTGGTGACAACAATCACGAAGCGCTCAAACCACATGCCCACGTTCACCACCAGCGAGATGAAGAACATGAAAGCAATGTTTGTGCGCAGTTTGCGCCACCACAAGGTTGAAAGCGGAATCACGATGTTGCACGCGATCAGCATCCAATAGGACCAGCCCATGGGACCGAACATGCGATTCCACAT
>CAIZGA010000656.1 GCA_903932385.1 uncultured Acidobacteriota bacterium | reverse complement strand
GTCGATACGACCATCTTCAGTGCGTTGGAACGCCGCGCTTCGGACATCCACCTGGAAACGTATGACGACTCGCTGATTGTGAAGTACCGTATCGACGGTGTGTTGCAGCCGGCGATGGCACCGATTGCGCGGGAACATCACCAGACGATTCTGTCGCGCATCAAAGTGATGAGCGAGTTGGACATTGCCGAGCGCCGCGTGCCGCAGGATGGACGCTTCCGCGTGCGTTACAAGGGACGGCTGATTGATTTCCGTGTTTCAATTATGCCGACTGTACACGGAGAAAATGCCGTACTGCGTGTGCTGGATAAAGAATCGATGAGCGAGAAGTTCAAGAAGCTTTCGCTGGATGTAGTGGGATTTGATGCCGATGACTTGAAGCGCTTCCGTCGCTACATCACCGAGCCGTATGGCATGGTGCTGGTGACCGGGCCGACCGGTTCCGGTAAAACGACGACACTGTATGCGGCGCTGAATGAAATTAAATCCGAAGAAGACAAAATCATCACGATTGAAGATCCGGTGGAATATCAGATCCGCGGCATCACGCAGATTCCCGTGAATGAGAAAAAGGGACTGACATTTGCGCGCGGTCTCCGTTCGATTCTTCGTCATGACCCCGACAAGATTCTGGTGGGTGAAATCCGCGATGCGGAGACGGCACAGATTGCCATCAACTCCGCACTGACCGGACACCTGGTGTTTACGACGGTACACGCAAATAATGTGGTGGACGTGCTGGGACGATTCCTGAACATGGGCGTGGAACCGTACAACTTTGTGTCGTCGCTGAACTGCATTCTGGCACAACGGCTGGTGAGAACGATCTGCGAATTCTGCGCACAGACGGTGAAGTACACCGATGAAGAGTTGGCCTTCTGGGGACTGGATCCGGCGGAGTGGCGGCGCTTCAAGTTCCGCGAAGGCGCGGGATGCATTGAGTGTGCGGGCACGGGATATCGTGGACGCTCGGCGATTCACGAGTTGCTGGAACTGGATGACACGATTCGCGAGATGCTGTTGGCAAAGAAGCCGGGATCGGAAATTCGCCGCGTCGCACGAGAAAAGGGCATGAAGTTCCTGCGTGATTCTGCACTGGACCGCGTACGCGCCGGACTGACGACGCTGAAGGAAATCAACAAAGTGACGTTTATCGAGTCGGGAAGGTAGTCTGAAGGGACGATGCAAATAATTTCCTCCATGCTGGGTGAACAACAGCGGCCTCGAATTGCATGCGAACTGCGACAGGAAGGCGTTGCTGCTGCGGCTGGCGTTGGCGCAAGCGGCACCATGTCGCAGGTGGGTTGGCAGCCGCTGGAGGATGGTGCTCTGCAACCGAGCCTGCATGTCGGCAATATTGTTGATGTACATGCGGTGACGGCTGCGTTGAAGTCTACGCTGGACCGCGTGGCCGGAAACAGCCGCGACGTGACATTGATTGTTCCTGACAATTGCGTACGCGTTCTGTTGGTAGAATTCGACTCCTTGCCGCACAAGTACGAAGAAGCTTTGCCGGTGGTGACTTTCCGGCTGAAGAAGCTTTTGCCATTTGATACGGAACATGCGGCGGTTAGCTACCAGATCCTATCGAGCACAAAGAAACTGGTACGTGTGTTGGCTGTGGCGATGGCGAAAGAAACACAGGCGGAGTATGAGAGCGCCGTTCGCGCTGCCGGATACGAGCCGGGCGCGATTATTCCCAGCACATTGGCGACGCTGGCGGCGATTGAAGATGCGGACACGCCGACACTGCTGGTGAACATTACCGGACATGGATTGACGACGGCGATTGTGCATCGCGGGGAATTGCAGTTGCACCGCAGCACGGGTTTTTCATCCACTGTAGAAGGCGCGGCACGCAACAATGAGATTGTGCAGATGGTGAATGTGGTGAGCGCGTGGAGCGAGGACAACTTTGGCGCGTATCCGGGCACCGCGTATGCGGCGGGCATGTATTCAGCGGCAGAGTTGAAAACAGTATTTGCAGATGCTGCGGATTTCCATGATGTGCTGCAGAGCAGCCAGATGCTGGCTGAAGCGGCCACTGCGCATGTGGCAAAGAATTGGCTGGCCGGAGTGGCGGGAGCGTTGAAAACAGAATGAAGCTGACAGTCAATCTGGCGTCTAAACCGTTTGTAGAACTAAAGCCGCTGTTGCTGCGGCTGCGCATTGCCATGGCTGCATTGGTATTGCTGGCTATAGTGCTGGGCGTTGTGTTGAAGGTGGAGTCAACGCGTGCGACAGAGGACTCCGCTGCGATGAAGACGCTGGAGACGAAGACGCAAGCGTTGTTGGCAGAAAAAGCTGCGAACGAACGCAGCATGCAGCAGCCGGTGAACGCATCGCTTTTGGCTGAGTCGCAATTTCTGAATGGCCTGTATTCAGAAAAAGCCTTCAGCTGGACCGAAGTGTTGATGGATTTGGAGAAGGTGCTGCCGGGCGGCGTGCAGGTGACCAGTATTGATCCGCAGATTGATAAGACCGGCGAGGTGACGCTGCGGTTGCGCGTGAGCGGCGACCGCGACAAGGCCGTGGAACTGGTGAAGAACCTGGAAGACTCGAAGCATTTCCGCGATGCGCGGTTGGCGGATGAGTCGACGCAATCGCAGGACCAGGCGATGGGCGCACGCATGGTGGCGACGAATGCCAACGGCGTGGAGTTCAACATTTATGCGGGATACAACCCGCTGCCGATACATGATGTCCACGCAGAAAATGCAGTGGACGCCGCGAATGCCGAAGCTACGAACGGTAAGGGAGGGCGGCGCTGATGACGATGCCGGAACGCTGGAAATCCCTGACCACGCCGTTGAATCTGCACCTGGGCGGAACGCTGTTGCTGTTGGCGTTCAATGTTTATCTGGTAGTACAGATTGCCATTGCGATTGGAATTGCACACGCGAGCAATAGCGACGCGATGG